>CAVFJE010000045.1:1769-2800 GCA_963622845.1 Dialister sp. CAG:486 | reverse complement strand
CTGCAAACTGCAATGCCAGCCAGAAAGTCCAGATATTTATTGCCATCGCTATCAAAAAGCCACATGCCTTCTCCGCGCACAAATTCAACATCGAAGCGTCCAAACGTGTGCATCAAATATTGACTCTCAAGGTTTTTTGTTTCTTCCAACATTTATCTCTCTCTCCTAACACTTATCTCTAAAGATACAATCCGCTAGTCACAGCCGCAATTGCAGAAATTGTCGAGGCTTTAGCATTTTTAATATACAAAAATTGTTGACCGGATTGAGCAATCTTTTCTGCCCTTTCTAATATAGCATCAATATGTTCGCTTTTGTGCGCGTCAATCGTTTCTTTAATCACAGAAGCTGGTGCGAAATCTTCCACAAGTGGAAATTGTCCCTCTATTTGCGAAACGTCAAAGACAATCGTTTTATCAGTTGCTTTTCGAAGTCCTATAAGTGCACATTTGAGCTCTGTCAAATTCTCAAATCCGCTAACTAAAAAACCATCAATCAGCGAATCATCAAAAAGATGCGCGATGAATTTATATTGCTCACAATGCTCATTGAGAGAAGTTTTATTTTGCTCATCAAGTGGCAACCCACAAGGTTCTACTTTTATAAATGGATGTTGAATCTTAAAATTTTTAGCCAATGAGCACGTCTTTTGAGCCAATTGCACAGCTTTTTCAAGCGAATTAGACGTTCGCAAATCGAGAGGTGCAAAGCTAAAAGTATTGAGCACGACACATTGTGCTCCGCTCGACGCATCTAGGCGCAGTGCTTCTTCAAAGATTTCTGGCTCGACGAAAAGTGCGGGTGCCCCATCTTTTTTTGGGTCAAAGCCTTGAGACATCAGATAGTTTTTCGCACTATCTGCAATCGTTAAAACATCTCGTCCAAGTCTTAAATGAAGATCTGCCATAAAATAATTTTATCAGTTAAGTTTAGACAAACAACCTTTGGGGACATAAAAAATGAGAGAAGCAATAGCAAACAAAAAAGCAAGAGGGCAAGTAGTGCTTGACAGGCTTAAAAGTGTATATGGA
>CAVFJE010000045.1:0-1710 GCA_963622845.1 Dialister sp. CAG:486 | reverse complement strand
TATATGGAGATGCGAATTGTGCACTGAATTATTGGGGCGACCCCTTCAAGCTTACAATTGCCGTTATGCTCTCTGCTCAAACGACAGATAAGGCTGTCAACAAAGTCACACCTAAACTTTTCTCCAAGTATCCTACCCCAAACGATCTTGCTGAGGCATCTCAAAGCGAAGTAGCTAAGATTATCTCGTCAATCGGGCTGTACAAAAACAAGTCGGCACACGCAATAGGCATAGCTCAATTGGTCGTCTCTGAGTATGGCGGAGAAGTACCTTGCGACATTGACGAATTGCAAAAATTGCCTGGAGTTGGCAGAAAAACGGCAAACATCGTCATGGGCGAAGGTTTTGGTAAATCTGTAGGAATTGCAGTTGATACTCACGTCAATCGCATCGCACACAAATTGAAACTAGTCCCAACCAAAGTCAATGATCCCAACAAGGTCGAGCAAGAGCTTCTAAGAGTTTTCGAGCAAAGTCGCTGGGGAGAAGTTAATCACACGTTTGTGCTATTTGGCAGAGAGTTTTGCAACGCAAAAAACCCTAAGTGCGACACTTGCCCTATTCGAGATTTGTGCCCAAACTCGTAAAGCATTAGCTTGCATGAGTTCTCTAAGAGCGATAATCAGCGTTGATTGAGACGTAGTCGTGCGTTAAATCACACGTCCAAACTACTGCTTTGCCTTGTCCACCGCCAAGCTTAATGTCGATGTCGATCTCTTTCTTTTCAAACCTCTTCAAGGCTTCATCTTCATCGAAGCCAGTAGGCAAACCGCTTCTCAAAACAGGCATACCAATGAAATCGATGTCAACGTCTCTTTGATCGAAGTCAGCTGAACTCTTGCCAAGTGCAGCAGCAACTCTACCCCAATTCGCGTCGTGACCAGCAATAGCAGTCTTTACTAGTGGAGAATTTGCAACCTCTCGAGCTGCGTCGAGAGCTTCCTCATCGCTCTTTGCACCTTCTACAGTGACTTGAACCATCTTTGTTGCACCTTCGCCGTCGGCAGCAATCTTCTTCGCAAGTTCAATGCATACAAAATTGAGGCATTGGCAAAACGCTTCGTATCCCGCGTCTCCCACATCAAGAGCGTCATCTCGCTCAGAACTAGTCATGAAAAGCACCGTGTCATTAGTGGATGTGTCTGAGTCGACTGTTACGCAATTAAAAGACTTGTCAACAGCTCTCTTTAGGGAAGCTTTTTGAGCACTAGGGGTCAGTGGAACATCAGTCGTGATAATTGCAATCATCGTCGCCATGTTAGGCTGAATCATGCCTGAGCCCTTAACCATTCCTCCAATTTTGAAATCTCCTGAAATTCCAAGATCGCTCCTGATCTCGATAGCAATTTCTTTGCTGACCGTATCAGTCGTCATGATTGCTTGAGCCGCATCGCTTCCGCCCTCTTCACTTAGTTTATGAATTGCTACAGGAATGCCAGCTTGGAAAGGCTCTAGCGGCAAAGGCACACCAATCACGCCTGTTGAAGCAATTAGAACTTCTTCTCCTTCGATTTTGAGCCCTTCAGCAACCATATTTGCAGATTTTTTGGCAGCATCGAGTCCAGTTTCGCCAGTTGCAGCGTTGGCATTTCCAGAATTTATGGCAATGGCTTTTATCTTCTTGCAGCCACTTTCTCCGAGTATTTGTTTGTCGTAATAAACAGGTGCCGCACAAAACTTATTTCTAGTAAACACGCCAGAAGTCTGCGC
>CAVFJE010000044.1:0-8522 GCA_963622845.1 Dialister sp. CAG:486 | reverse complement strand
ACTCCAACTGCAGAGATTGTAAGGAAGATCTTCTTTTGACCAACGAAGTTGATGTCCTTCTTGATGAAGCGACCTTTAATCTTTCTTGCTGTTGCAACAGTTACGCTCTTAGGCTCTTCTTGCAACTCTCTTTCAATCTCAGCAGCATCGAGACAATCTTGAACATTCCAGAATTTTGGATGCTTCTTGATTGTTCTTGGTGCCATCAATCTGATGAGTGGTGCTTTGAAGATGACCATCATGACGATGTCGCAAATGATTCCAAGAGCAAGCGTGAGACCGAAGCCTTTGACTGTTGCACTTGCTAGGAAGAATAGCGACAGCGCTGATACCATCGAAACAAGGTCTGCGTCGATTGATGTCATAATAGCATGCTTAACGCCAGAGTTGGAAGCGGAACGAATGGATCTGCCCATTCTTATTTCTTCTCTAAATCTCTCTAGTGTGAGGACGGATGAGTCTGCAGCCATACCGATTGTCAAAACGATACCAGCAAGTCCTGCTAGAGATAGCGAGAACATTCCAAATGCAGACAATGTTGCTAGAATTCCAAGGTAGAGTGCTGCAAAAACGAGCATAGCCGTTGCAGTGATGATACCAAGACCTTTATAGAAAAGGAAGAGGTAGAGCATAACTAGTAACAGGCCGATAATTACAACGATCAAAGCTCCATAGAGAGCGTCTTGTCCAAGTGTTGGTCCTACAACTTGACTTGTTGAATAAGAGAAGCTAACAGGCAATGAGCCAGACTCAAGAACTGTTTGCAAAGATTTTGCGTCGTCGAGACTGTAGTTGCCTGTAATTGCTACTTTGCCATCCGTGATTGCAGATTGAACAGCAGGAGCTGAATTTACTTGATTGTCAAGAATGATAACAATTTGACCGTTAGTAGATACAAGCTCTTGCGTTGCCGTCTTAAATGCTTGTGTTCCTTCACTATCAAGCTCGATATTAACAGCATAATATTGGCTTGTTTGGCTTGCTTTATCAACCGTAACCTTTGAGATGTTAGAGCCGGTAATAATAGGCGTATAAGTGCCAGACTCTACACTTAGGTTGTCTGGATTTTCCTTCTTAAATGAATTGCCATAATCATCACTATTGGTTGATGAATCGCCATATTCGCCATTAGAAATCTTCGTCTTCGTGTCATCATCTGTGAATGAATCAAGGCGAGCAAATTCCAATTGACCAGTCTTGCCGATTGTGTTTAGAGCAGTTTGCGTGTCAGAAAGACCTGGTATTTGTACAAGAATTTGATCTGTGCCTTGCACTTGAACAGTAGCTTCTGTTGCACCGAGCGCATTAACACGAGACTCGATGATTGAACGTGATGTCTCCATTTGATCCGTTGTAACTGCAGATCCATCAGTCGTGCTTGCCTTTAGCACAACGCTAAGACCGCCTCGAATGTCTAGGCCTTGCGTGATTTTTTGATCTGGAGGCGTAAACATAAATACAGACGCTGCAACTAGTGCAGTTGTAAGAATTAGCAACCATACATGGCGTCTTGTGCTGTTGCCGCCATCTTGCTTCTTTTTACGCTCACTAGCCTTGCGCTTTTCACGAGCCTTGATATTCTTTTCTCTTTGCTTCTCGAGCTTCTTCTTTTCTTTAGCAGCCTTTGCAGCTTTTTTCTGTGCAGCTTTCTTGCGAGCTTCTTGCTCTCTTTTCTTTGAGCTATCAACTGTCTTGACTGCTACAGCAGACGCTTCGCTATCTTCTTCTTCTGAAGACTCTTCTTCGTCAGCTTCCTCTTCGATCTCTTCTTCATCAGAAGGCTCTTCATCGATAACGTGTGAGACTTCTTCAACTTCCTCACTGTTGTCAACTTGAGAATCAAGCTCTTGTGGCTCTTCGTTATTGTTAGGTTCTAAGCCCTCTTGTGTGCTTTTTTGCTCTTTAAGCTCATCATTTTCTGTTGTACTCATCTTTAATTTGCCCCAATTCGATTTTTAGTAAACATTTATCCAATATTCAAATTACGCAACTTCTCATTATGCCATAAAATCAGGGGCATTGACAGCCAAAGTTTTGAATACATCAACCTCTAGACATTCTGCTCGCACTTTTGCATCCACATTACAATTCTCAAACCAAGTTTTTATTGACGTTGCAAACTCTTTGCCAAAGTATGTAACCATTGAATTGTAGATGGTTTTGCGCCTGTTATGAAATGCAGCATCTGCCACAGTACAAGCGATTTTTATTTGCCTATCACTGAGTGTGGTCGCTATTCGGTCAAGCCTTATGACTGCCGAGTCAACACGCGGGGCGGGCATAAAGTTATTTCTGCTAACGAAAAAAGAATCAAAACATTGAGCAAAGAAGGCAAGTTTTATTGTGTACGCACCATATAGTTTAGTGTTACTCTTCGCACAAATTCTGTCAGCAACTTCTTTTTGAACCATAACAGTAGCCGAATTTAAGCTTGGCAATTTTTGAAAAAGGTCAAGTATAAGTGTAGCGGCAATATTGTATGGAAGATTTGCGATGAGTTTATTGGGAGTAAAAGGCAATGCAGATATATCAAGATGTAGAGCATCTCCCGGTATCAATGTAAAGTTGTTTCTGTAAGATTGTGTAGTAAATTCAAGAACTTTGTATAAGCTGTTATCTATCTCGACACTTTCAACTTTCGCTCCGCTCTCTAATAAAGCTACAGTTAACGTCCCTGCACCAGGACCAATTTCGAGAACTCTATCATTTGAACAACTCTCTGAAAGCTTAATTATCTTGTCAATTATCTGCTTTGAGATAAGAAAGTTCTGACCAAAAGAGTATTTTAAGTCGATATCGAAACTTTGGAGTAGAGCTTTTAGCTCAGTGGGGTTTGTCAATGTGAGTTTCGACATCTTCTACCTCATAACCTGCTACAAGAAGTGCTGAGCGAATAGTAGTCAGAGCTGCGTCTGCACCAAAGGGGTCTGCGCCCTCACCGATTAAATGAACAGATGCTTTTCTTAGCTCGCCATGGCGCGCTCCGCTCCAAAAATAAGGCTGTAAGCGATCTAGAAATGCTTTGAATTGCGACGGTACTCCAGCCATATAGATAGGCGAAATTATAACAAGCTCTTTGCTCTCATTTATATATTCATAGACATCTTGCATCTCGTCGTCTATAACACAAGAATAAGTGTCTTTGCATCCATTACAGCCATCGCAACCTAAAATCTCCATGTCTGCAATAGTTATGAATGCCAGCTGTTTCGTCGGGTCATTTTCTATCTCAGCAGCGAAAAGAGACTCTGCCATCTTTTGACTGCGACCATTTGCTCTTGGAGATCCACATATAAAAGTCTTTTCAAACATAACTACCTTTGTCTATTCAAGAGCGACAGAGCGTTATCGAAAATTGTTGAATAAAATTGAAGCTCATCTTCTTTTGAAACTCCTCTATACTCAGCAAGTTTTGTCGCTACAAAGACGGTGTGAGCTGGCTCGCACTCCGTTGATCTAAACGGTTCAGGTGCCATAAATGGGGCGTCTGTTTCAGACAGCAATTGAGATTCTGGAACAAGACGCAGAGCTTCTCTTATGTCGTCACTCTTCTTAAATGTTGTTGCACCCCCAAACGCGACGAAGCAATCTTCTTCGAGCCATCTTTCTATCTCTTTGGCTTCTGTTGTGTAGCAATGAAGCAAAACTCCGCTTTCGTTGAAGTGGGCGTTTTTCATGATTGAATAAGCATCGTTGAAAGCTTCCCTAACATGTAAAATTATTGGCAAATTGTAATCTTTGCAAATCTCTATTTGGCGCTCGAAAACACTTCTTTGCACGTCTCTTGGCGAAAAATCGTAGTGATAGTCAAGCCCAACTTCGCCGAGCGCTGAAGTGCGTCTGTCTTCAAGCTTATCTTTAAGTGACGCCTCAATCTCATCGCAATAATTGGAAGCATAATGCGGATGAACACCGCATGCAAATCGGATTGTTGGAAGCTCTTTGTCAGTGAGATCTTTTGCATCTTCAAGTATGGAGTCGATCTCTTCATAAAATCCAAGCCCCTCGGCTCCAAGCGGGTCTGTCATGCTTTGAATGAACTTAACATTATGAAAAGCTGCTTTCGCGACTGCAAGTGCAGGATCATCTAGCATGTTAACATGAGCATGCGTATCAGCGATGTAGATATCATCATTCAGCTCAGGAGGCTCAACAATTGGCCACTCTCGTCCAGACTTCTTAGGCTTCTTTCTAAAGTTTAAGTCGTGGGCACCTGATGTTGCAAAGTCTGACATACTGAAAGATTATTCTGAAACTTGAATTTTAGATTCGTCTAGACGAGGAAAGAGCGGATCACCAATTGTAACTTTATTACCGCTCTCAAGAAGTCCCCATGAAGTTAAATCCTCAATGTTGTCTATTGAATCGAGACTAGTGCTTCCAACACGAGATAGAGCTTCCTCGCTCGTTCTTGGACAGAAAGGCGCCATATAGAGCGCAATTATGCGGATCGCTTCAAGTGCATTGTAGACTACATCTGCCAACTCTTGTTGCTTTGTGTCATCTTTAGCTAAATTCCAAGGCTCGGAAGTTTCAACGTAGAGATTAGCTGCATGTGCCAATTCCATGACAGCCTTAGCTGCACCAGTGAAATCAATTTCTGTCATACAATCGTTATACTTGTTATACAGGTCGCGCGCGATCTCTGCCATCGGATTTGCTTTCGCATTGTCTGAAGGCTCAGGAATAATTGAGTCGAAATACTTGCTTGCAATGTTAGTAACACGCGAGACGAGATTGCCCCAAGTGTTTGCAAGGTCAGCATTATAAACTTGGCACATACGCTCGATAGAAATTGAACCGTCACTTCCAAATTGAACATCGCTTAGGAAGTAATATCGATATGCATCAACTCCAAAGATGTCAACTAAATCTGAAGGCGCAAGTGCATTGCCTTTAGACTTGCTCATCTTCTCGCCCTTAGTTAGCAAAAAACCGTGTCCAAACACAGCTTTTGGAAGCTCCATTTGTGCAGCCATGAGCATCGCTGGCCAAATCACACAATGAAAACGCGTAATGTCTTTGCCAACAAAGTGAAAGTCAGCAGGCCAAGCTTCTTTGAAAAGATCTTCTCTTCCTTCTTGTGCATATCCAGTACCTGTAAGATAAAAAAGCAAAGCGTCTGCCCAAACGTATGCTACGTGACCTTCGTCAAAGAGATATGGCACGCCCCAATCAAATGTACTTCTTGAAATGGAGAGATCTTTTAGCCCCCGCTTAACAAATGAGACTATCTCATTTTTTCTAGTTTGCGGTCTTATGAAATCTGGATTATCTTCGTAGAACTTGAGCAAATCGTCTTGAAAATCGGACAATTTAAAGAACCAATTTTCCTCACCACTTGATTTTTGAACAGGTCGCTCACATTCAGGGCAAATAAACTCACCCTCTTCGTTTTTAGAGAGATCATTTTCTGCATAATATGTCTCTTCGTGAACGCAATACCAGCCCTCGTAAGTGCTCTTATAGAGAAATCCTTTGTCATGGAGCTTTTGCCAAAAATCTTGAACGGTTTTCTCTTGACGCTTTGAAGAGGTACGTACAAAATCTGTGTAGTTGATGTCTAGCATTTCCCAAGCTTCTAGGAATGCTGGTGCCAATTCATCGCACCACTCTTGAGGTGTTTTACCATTTTTTTGCGCAGTCTCAGCAACCTTTTGACCGTGCTCATCGAGTCCCGTAACTAATGAGACCTCATAACCATTCATCTTTTGATATCTGCAAATAATGTCGGCAGCAATCGTAGTATATGCAGTGCCCAAATGTGGCACAGCGTTGACATAATAACATGGTGTAGTAACTGTAAAATGTTTTTTCGTCATTTATTCTCTCGCGTTCTTTAATGTGAAATTGATATATAAATTGTTCTCGATGTGTCGTTGAGATTATCTGTTGCGTTGCCTAGCGAGTAGTCGTAAACGAGTCGCGCACTCCATTTGAAGCCATCTTTCTCGCCACTAAATTCTCTCTCTTCTCGAGTCGTCTTTACGCCATCAGTAGCATAGGTCGTATAATCTGAAGCCGGGACATCCTCACCCAAAATCGCAGCTCCCTCATCAACGCTAACTCCAGCTTCTCTGAGCGTATTCTCGACAACATGCTCGTTATTCAGAGCATCTCTAAACGACACACTTCCATAACCAAGAGCTTTAGTTGAGGCACTATAATCAAGACTCATTATGTTTGAGTCCTCACCAACATTTACAACAACAGTCGGAATGCCGCTCTTTGAATCGCCGCCGTCACTTGTGAGCGTAAAACGCACAACTCTTTTTATCGGATTGTTTTCATCGCTTTGTTGCTCATCACTTGAAATTGTTGCACCATGACCGATAGTCGATGCGAATTGGTCGACGTTTGTGCCAATGAACTGCGTTAAATTCGGAACTGACGTTGACTTTTGATTTGAAGTTGTTGAGCTATCTTCCCCGCTTGTGAAGTTAGTTGTATCAGCATTGCTCGTTTGAGTTTGTTGTGTCGCAACATTACCCGAATTAACAGTGAGCAGATAGAAGCACCCGCCCAAAACGCATACAAATACAAACAACAAGATTAGAGCGACCTTCAAGTTACGTCTCATGCGCCTTGCATTGACTTCGTAAAGAGGCTCCTCTTGCTCTTGAGCTTGCTCCTCTTTAATTTCTATATCTTTTTGATGTTTCGCCATAGCTACACTATATTATAAGTCAATAATTTCTTCAAACTCGCCGCTGTCAAGCAAGATACTCTTATTGCCTATCGTACAGATTGACCCGCTTTTCGCAATCTCTGTGACATCGTCAGCTCTTTGCGTCAAGTCCTCTCTACTTGCAACCAAAACATCGTGTCTAAGCTGCTCTCTGACGTCCTCATTGATTCCTGTGAAATATTGCAAGTCGCCCCTCTTCATGCGCGCAGGAGCTTTCTTTGGTTCGTCAAGACTTGCAAGTGAGCTAACTATCAGTCCTTCAAATTCCTGATTGCTTGGACTAAAATTGTTCAGCCACAGCCCTGCTTCTTCAAAGGTCTTAATCGAAGAGCTGACATTAGGGTCGCGGTAAGTATAAAAGCCACAATTACCTGTAAGAGAAGTATTAAAACCGCACCCGTATGCGCCCCCTTGAACTCTAATTGTGTTCCAGAGGTAGTCATAAGATAGGGCGCGCGCAATCACAGACCACTCTCCGCAAAAAGGAAGTTGCGACTTCTGCTTATTCATTTTGTTTCGCAGTGCCGTATAAGTAACATCACTTTTAATTGCAAATGCTTCGCGCTTCTTTTTTTCAACCTTGAGGCTGATATCTTTTTTCTCGATTCCCTTATTTTGAAGACTTAGTCTATTGACAAGATTTTGCGCATCCTCAAAGTTACACGTATGGCTAAATGTCAAAGTATCTTTTGTACAGCATAACTTAGAAATCGCGTTTAAGTTCTCTTGAATTATGTCGATGCTCTCGTCCATGTTGTCACAAAGCTTACATAAAAATTGGTAGAAAGAGATACCTGATAGAATTTCTTGCATTGCACTTGCAACACTAAAATGAGACTCCGCTCGCCTCATCGCGAATATGTGACCTGCATTAATTAGGCTTTGCTCCATTCCTAATTTAGCTTGTGCAACTAATTGCGCAATTTTTTGTCTGTCTGAAAAGTCAGTTGTGTGAAGGATAGACTTAACAAGATCGAAGACAGGAGCCTCGTTGCCCTCCATGCAAGACGCGCTGCACTTTAGCATTAGCGAATTCGTGTCGTGAACAATGTTAGTCGCTACATAGTTTGAAAACGACAGCGTGCCGCACCATCTTTTCGCCTCAGCGTTGATTTGCTCTGCACTGTAGTCGTCTGTGTCGAACTTCCCTAAAAACGATGAATAAAGGCTCATCCATGGAATTAGCTCCGCGTCAATATGCGACGTGTCGAAATACAAGTTGTAATAATTAAGACCATGCGTCGGTAAATCGCTATGACTAATTACTTTTACACCATCTAAGTCATTAGTCTGCCAATTGTCTCTAACAAAACCTTGACCAACGTCACTTCGAGTTAGATATGGAAGCTTCGCTAAATCTGCCTCGTCATCTGGTCTGGCTTGGATTTCATTCAACTTTGCTACCGCTTCGTTAATCTCTTCAACTTCACCAGAGCTTAAATCTCTTCCAAAACCTTGAGGTTGTTCGTTTGAAGTTTCATCGACTGCAATTATCTCAACTTTAGCAATGTCTTTATTTTCAAGGATAAGACCGCGTAAAACTCGCTCAAAACCACCACGTTGCAGCTCATTTCTAACTTTTTCGAAAACTTTTTCGTAGCAAAGATTATCAAAAGGCTTTTCTTCGTCGTATAACCATGATGAAAGAAGATCGAGAGAAAAAGTCACGCCGTCTGCCACGCCAAAGTTGTGCTCTCGCATAACTATCTCGAAGTGATTGATCGACGCTTCAATCAAATCAGTGTCTAACCCTTCCTCCAAAATATCGCTCAAGGCTTCTCTTAGCACCTCTTCAAACTTAGGAAGGCTGCCAACTTCTTTCATGCCTTGCATG
>CAVFJE010000043.1:0-5022 GCA_963622845.1 Dialister sp. CAG:486 | reverse complement strand
GGTATAGTCTAGTGAACTTTTAAGATTTTGATGAGGTTGGTTTTGAGCTCACAGAATAAGTTTTATCGCTAACAACATTAGAGCTGCTAATATTTAGTGCACCGATACTACCAATCTCGGCAGCTCTTGTAATTAAACAATTACCAACATGCCCTTCGGATGTTTCTGAAGGGCTTTTTTCTTCTATGCATAAAACACAATCTATATCATCGAAAGAGCCTAACATAAGGGAGCGTTTAGTTATACAAATTACGACATCGACTTTATCTTTTCTCAAATCAAAAGTTATTTTTTTTAGAGCACTTGAACTAGTGTATTGATCGATATAGAAAAATCCAATTTTCTTATTACCAGCATAATAAATTACAGGTTTCTCGCTTTTTTGAATTGAAACAAGATCTAGTGTGACCACATCGCTTCCCTTATCAAAATAAGCATTTCTAATGTCACTAAGATAGATTTTGTCTTGTTGCGGCAAGTTTATAGTAGGAAAGTCTCCATCTTGATCGCTTGACAAAATATCATCTATATCGTCATTTGCTCTGATTCCAGAGTAGACAATCGTTGAATACTGATCCATAGTACCGACAGAGTCGTCTACTTTTGTGGCAGCAACAGTAAAAGTATTGGCAGTTGACAAAAACCAACCAACGATAAATATGCCGCCAATCATTAAAACTATCAGCGTGCACAGTGCAATTTTCTCTCGCATTCTGCGACTTATTGAAGCAGGATTGCCACTATATTTATTAGCATCAAATTGTGTCACTATTTAACTATTTCAATAATCGTGAAATATATTGACCAGTATAAGATGACTTACATTTCGCAACTTGTTCAGGTGTGCCACAAGCTACAATTTGTCCACCGCCGCTGCCACCTTCTGGGCCCATATCTATTATATGGTCTGCACATTTAATGACATCTAAGTTATGCTCAATTACAACAACTGTATTGCCATGATCCACGAGCTTTTGCAAGACTTCCAAAAGTTGTCTGACATCATCGAAATGGAGACCACAAGTAGGCTCATCGAGAATATAAATTGTGCGACCCGTTTGCTTCTTTTGAAGTTCAGAAGCAAGCTTAACTCTTTGAGCTTCGCCACCCGAGAGCGTTGTAGCACCTTGACCTAGATGGATATATCCAAGTCCAACGTCATAGAGTGTTTGCAATTTTCTCTTTATACTCGGAATATTCTTGAAAAAGTCGAGAGCTTCTCCTACTGTCATATCTAGAATATCGGAAATATTTTTACCCTTGTATTCAACTTCAAGCGTCTCTCTGTTATATCGTTTGCCTCTGCACTCTTCACAATTTACATAGATGTCAGGCAAGAAATGCATCTCTATCTTTATCTGTCCATCACCTTTGCAAGCTTCACATCTGCCTTGAGCTACGTTAAAAGAAAATCTACCAGGTCCATAACCTCTCAATTTCGATTCAGGCGTAGAAGCAAAGAGCTTTCTGATGTCGTCCCATAGCCCTACATAAGTTGCAGGGTTAGATCTTGGAGTTCTGCCAATTGGAGATTGGTCTATATTTATTAGCTTATCTAGGTTTGCTAGGCCACTTATTTTCTTATATTCACTAGGACGTTTTCTTGCATGATTTAACTTGTTGCCAAGAATCGGAGCTAAAGTATCGATTATTAGGGACGACTTTCCTGAACCAGAAACACCAGTTACGACTGTTAGTGTGCCTAGCGGAATTTCAAGATCTACTCCCTTTAAGTTGTTTTTTGTGGCTCCACTCAATTTGAGAATACTCTTGTTGCCGCGTCTTCTTTTTTGCGGGATTTCAATTGTCTTTCTTCCAGATAAATAATCAGCAGTGAGCGACTTTCGAGACTTTAATAACTCTTTAGGCGTACCGCACGCTACTACTTCTCCCCCATGTTCACCAGCTCTAGGTCCCATATCAACTACATAATCACAAGAAAGAATAGTGTCTTCATCGTGTTCAACAACGACAACTGTATTTCCAAGGTCCCTCAAATTTTTCAATTGAGAGATAAGTCGATCATTGTCACGTTGATGAAGGCCAATAGATGGCTCATCGAGGATGTACAAAACACCAACAAGACCTGCACCAATCTGTGTTGCAAGTCTAATTCGCTGCGACTCACCTCCTGAAAGAGTTCCAGTCGCTCTATCAAGAGTCAAATAATCTAGTCCAACACTCACCAAAAATTGCAATCTTGCACTAATTTCCTTAATTATTGGATTTGCAATCTCACCATCAACACCATCAAAGGTTAATTTATTAAAAAATTTGAGACATTCTGAGGCAGACATTTCACAAACATCAATAATCGACTTACCATCGATGGTAACTGCTAGAATCTCAGATCGAAGGCGCTTACCTTTACAACTCTCGCATGGAACAATTGAGTAGTATTGACCATACTTCTCTCTTTGTCTATCGGTAGAAGCATCCCTATATCGTTCATTTATTGCTGAGATAATACCTTCCCATTCTTTATACCAATAGGTGTTCCTGCCATCCATGGTGTGATAATTGACCTTAATTTGCTCATTTCCTAGACCATACAAAAGTGCGTCTTTAGTTTTTTGCCTTAAGTCACGAAAAGGAGTAGTAGCACTCTCGCCCATGTGCTTTAAGACTGCTCTAATTAATTGAGGATAATAATTGCCAGAGACAAACGGTGCAATAGCTCCTTGTTCAATTGATAAGCTTTGATCGGGGATAACTAGATCAAGATCGACTTCTTCGCACGTTCCAATTCCTGAGCACATTGGACACGACCCATAAGGAGCATTAAACGAAAAATCTCTCGGGTCAAGTGAAGATAGAGAAAACCCATGCTCAGGGCAAGCAAGATCAAGCGAATATAAAAATTCGTTGTCCCTCAAAGTCATCTTTGCGCCAGAAGAAACTTCTCTAGATTTCAAGTTGTCACTCTTATCGAGGATTTGCACTAGAACTTGATGATCAGATAAAGTAGTCGCAATTTCGACAGCTTCGGCAATTCTTGAGCGCGACTTCTCATTGCATGAAACTCTGTCAACCACAACGTCTATAAAATGCTTTACTTGTTTATTTAATCGAATTTCTTGACCTTCAAGTTTGACAATCTCCCCATCTATCCTAACTCTAGAGAATCCCTCGCTTTGCAAATTAGCAAATAAAGCAGTATACTCACCTTTTTTTCCAACAACTACAGGTGCCATGATGATTGCCTTGGCATTAACATCTTTGGATAATGCGATAATTTCGTCTGTTACATTGTCGGTAGTTTGAGCTTCAATTTTTTTATTGCAAATTGGACAATGAGGTGTGCCACAACGTGCAAAAAGGAGCCTTAAATAATCATAAATCTCTGTCGTAGTTCCAACAGTCGACCTAGGATTTCGGCTAGTTGTTTTTTGATCTATAGAAACAGCAGGAGACAGCCCATCTATTGAATCAAGGTCAGGCTTTTGCATTTGGCCCAAAAACATTCTTGCATACGAAGAAAGGGACTCAACGTATCTTCTTTGTCCTTCAGCATAAATGGTGTCAAAGGCAAGAGAACTCTTTCCAGAACCAGACAGACCCGTAATTACAACAAATTTGTCACGCGGAATCGTAACGTCAATATTTTTAAGATTATGCTCTCTTGCGCCCTTTACAACAATTTCTTTTTGAGGCATAAAAACTCTATTCTTTTCCCTTCATAAGCTAGCAATATTCTTAATAAAAACACAAAAATTTAATTATAGTTCAAAAGAACTTATACAAATTTTTGGCAAGATGAAATGTTATGTATCGCTTAAGGTTTCGCGCTCATGATTGCTTGAAAGACACCAAGACTACCATTTTTGTCATTCTCTAGCGCCCAACCATACTTATCAAGGCTCTCCCATTCAGATCTGTTTGATGTATAGTGATGAGCCGACCCAAGTTGTTCGTTATAACAAGTCCAAATGGCAACACTACCACTGCTTTGGATATAATTATCAACTCCATCATCAACCCATCCATTTTGAAGAAGGGTTGCGATCTCACTTTCATCTTTTGAGTAATAATGACTTGAGCGACCCATAGCACCAAGGTCAGCGTTATAGAAACGTCTCACCGTATTTGCATTTGCAACACTTGGAACAATCTCGGCAAACCAATCGATTCCCTCACCAATCCAAACGTCTTTATCTTCATTACATAGTTTCACGAAGTTATCATACTCAGCTTTATTTGTCGTAAATAGATGCTCTGATGTAATCATGTTATAGAGCCTATATACAGGCGTATATTCTACAAACTCAACTTCAATTGAAACATTAGTAGCATTGTTTGACGTTGAAACTTCAAGTTGGTGCTCTGTATTGACGATAGCATCGAACGTAGCCATCTGTGCGCTGCTGTCGTTCATCTTCTTTCTATATGCACTATTTGTGAGCTGCCATTGAGACTTGTCAATAGCATTCATTGGCGAAATCTCTTGTCCTGCAACTTTAAGCGATTTTATTAAAGTGACATTGCTACCCGCTTTTGCTGGACACCACCTAATATCTAGTGCTTGACCAGGAGTGTAAGATAGTGTGTCGCCGCTTTTAACAGTTGTTCCATTAATAATTAAGCTTCCAGTGCCAGCGTAAGAAGAAATAGTAATTTGTGGCTGTTCGCTACTTGAATCCTCACCGGTAGTATTGTTGATCCATTTTGCATACAAACTCTTATCTGAATCCATAGTAACAAGACCTGTTACTTTATTGTTAAGAGCTTCATCGTAATACCAACCTTCAAATGTATAACCACTACGCTCTGGAACAAAGTTATATGCATTCCATTTTTGACCCTTAGGAAGTGTAGGTAGTGACTCTTGATTATAAGGAGTACCTTGACTAATGTAGGTTAACTTGTAAGTGACTTCTGCGACCTTCCATTTAGCATAGACAGTTAAGTCAGAAGTGACAGTGACCTCACTAATAAGATTTCCCCAATTGCCGTCACTTCCGTCCCTGTCATACCAGCCTTCAAATGAATAACCATCTCGATAAGGCATAAAATCAGTTAGGT
>CAVFJE010000042.1:8274-13667 GCA_963622845.1 Dialister sp. CAG:486 | reverse complement strand
CCCTTATCGTGTGCAAAGACTTGTCAATGCGTTCAATATGGAGATTGGTCTTCCGATGCACATACATTGCCACTATGTCGGTGGCATGGCGCCGGCAAACATCATTAAAGCGACAGAGGCAGGAGCCGCTATTGCCGACACGGCGCATGCACCACTTGCCTTTGGAAATTCACACCCAGCTGTCGAGATGATAGTTGCTGCTTTCAATGAGAGCAAATATGATACTGGTATTGATATCGATCTTTTGTTCGAGATAAGTGAATATTGGGAAAAGGTCAGATTGCAACGCCATCAAAAAAGAGGCGTTTCCTCGCTAACGCACATGAAGGTTTATTCGCATCAGGTGCCCGGAGGCATGATGAGCAATCTTGTTAGCCAACTTGAAGCTCAAAAAGCAGGCGATCGTCTGGCAGAGGTTATGGAAGAGATACCTAGAGTTAGAGCAGAAGTCGGATATCCACCTCTTGTAACACCGATGTCGCAAATCGTTGGAACGCAATCAGTTTTCAATGTTCTTACAGGGAAGCGTTGGAGTGTTGTGTCTTCCGAGATGAAGGACTATATTCGAGGTTATTATGGCAGACCTCCTGGAAAGATGGATCCTGAAATCGTCAAAAAGGTTACTGATGAAAAGGACATTCTAGATAAAGACATTGCGCCATCCAAGTTGGTTACTACTACATTTGACGAGGTAGCGGCAGAGATTGGAGATTTAGCAAAATCAGAAGAGGACGTACTCATGTATGCTCTCTTTCCGAATACAGCACGTACATATTTAGAGAAGCACGCACCGTCTGAGTATGTACCTTTCATGCTCGATCAGGAATCTAGTGCGACAAAAGAGGAGGATTACGTGGATATCAATCAAATTAGAGAGTTAGTTAAGGTCGCCGAAGAAAGCGGTGTTGGCGAAATAGTAGTCGAAGAAGAGGGTGCAAGAGTAGCTATCAGGATGCCTGGAGCATTAGCTGCAGAACAAGTGTCAGCGCAAGTGCAACAAGGAGCTGTGGCAGCACAAAATGAAGTACAAAGGGTCGATGCTTCTTCTAGTTCGCAAGGTAACGCGGAAGGCAGAGGAGATCGCCCAGCGTCGTGGTATTGCGTGAAGGCGCCGATGGTTGGCACCTATTATGAAGCCCCAGCACCAGGCGAGCCTCCATTTGTATCTGTTGGTTCTGAAGTTGCTGCAGGTGAGACACTTTGCATCGTTGAAGCGATGAAGTTGATGAACGAAATAACAGCTGAAGAAGTCGGAGAAGTTAAAGAGATTTGCTTGAGCGATGCTACACCTGTCGAATTTGGCACTCCGCTTTTCTGGATTGAACCACACACAACAGAGCCTCTTCCTGGTAAAACTATGGCAATCAATCAAGCAGCGGTTGCAACAGAGCCAGTAGAGAGAGCATAAGAGAATAAAGAGTAATTATCTATGTTTGAGAAAATCTTAGTTGCAAATAGAGGTGAAGTCGCGCTTAGAGTAATGAGAGCGGCTAGAGAGCTCGGCGTTAAAACTGTTGCTGTTTATTCCGAAGCAGACAAAGATAGCTACCCTGTTGAATTTGCTGATGAGGCTGTCTGTATAGGTCCTGCGCCTGCGTCAAAAAGTTATCTTGTTATATCAAATATAATCGCTGCAGCGCAAAATACGGGCGCACAAGCGATACATCCTGGATATGGATTTTTGGCCGAAAACGCTGATTTTGCTAAGGCATGCCAACTAAATGACATAAAGTTCATAGGTCCAAGCCCTGAGTGTATTACTTCTATGGGAGACAAAGCAACGGCGCGCGAAACTATGATCGGCTGTGGAGTCCCCGTAGTGCCAGGTAGTGATGGGATTTGTCATAGCGTTGATGAAGCAAGGGTTTTTGCCGAGAGCGTCGGATATCCAATTTTGATCAAAGCCACGGCTGGTGGTGGTGGCAAAGGTATGCGAGAAGTTCACCTCCCAGAAGAGCTAGAAAACCAATTTAGTCAAGCACAAACCGAAGCGGCAGCAGCCTTTGGAAATGGTGATGTTTACCTAGAAAAGTTAATTTTGCGTCCAAGACACGTTGAAATTCAAGTTTTGGCTGACGATTTTGGTAATAGGCTCTCACTTTGCGAGAGAGATTGCTCTATTCAAAGAAGACATCAAAAGCTGTTAGAAGAAGCCCCTAGTCCAGCACTTAGTGACGCACTTCGCAGAGATATGGGTGTGGCAGCGACGAAAGCTATGCGAGCCGTCAATTATACAAACGCTGGAACTGTTGAGTTTTTGCTCGACCAAGATGGCAATTTCTACTTCATGGAAATGAATACTCGAGTTCAAGTTGAGCATCCTGTAACCGAGATTATTACAGGCACTGATATTATAAAAGAGCAGATAAGGATTGCTGCAGGAGAGCCGATCTCGTGCGTCGAGCGCAGTCCTTTTACACCTTTTGGTGCTGCAATTGAGATGCGTATCAATGCCGAGGATCCAGACAATTCATTTATGCCAACACCGGGAAAGATTGGCAAGTTTCGTCTTCCAACAGGTCCTGGAGTTCGTGTTGATACATTTTTGCGTGAAGGAGACAGCGTTTCTCCCTATTATGACTCATTGATTTGCAAACTTATTTGTTATGGGCAAAATAGAGATGAGGCTATCAGCCGTGCAATAAGAGCTTTGTCGGAATTTGAGATTGAAGGTGTGAAAACAACAATTTCGTTTCATAAAAGAGTCCTTGAAGACGAGGTTTTCAAGGCTGGAGAAGCTTGCACTGATTTCATTGAAAAGCAAATGAGCGACTTGTTAAATTAGTAAACTTAATAAATGAGAGGTTTAATTATGCCAGAGACTGTAACAACTAACACTATGACAATTGCACCAGGGGTAGTCGACCGAGTGATTCAACTTGCTGCTGAAGATGTTGAAGGCGTAGCTAGCGTTTCATCGTATGTCTCAGGTGGTATAGTCGCACAGCTAATTTCTAGATGCAAAGGTGAAGCAATTTCGACATCTATTGATGAGGACGGAACGCTACACGTAAAAATTCACGTGATGGTATATTATGGATATTCAATTCCTGAACTTGCGGGACAGATTAGACAATCGATAGCGGATGCTTTGCTTTTGCAAACAGGTATCGAAGTAGGGCAGATAGACATTAAAATTGAGAGTTGCCAATTAAGGAAAAATGCATAGCGGTTGGAAGAAAGAGTTTTTTAGTTTAAGTAATTTATGGCTCATAAACATGAGAGAACATATGCTAGAAGAATAGCTGTACAAGTGTTATATTCTCTTGACGTTCGAAATTTGACTAAGTTTAAGCGCACCCCGACTGAACTTATTGAATCAGAAGAGCTTGAAGTTGTTGAAGGTGAACTAGATGAGTATTCCATGCGGTTAATCGAAGGAGTATGGAAACACAAAGATGAGATTGACAGAGAGATAGATATGCTTGCAAACAATTGGGCAATTGAGCGCATGCCGCTAGTCGATAGAAATGTTTTGCGAGTTTCTGTCTATGAGTTGATGCATATAGATGAGGTACCAGTGTCTGTCTCGATAGATGAGGCG
Organism: Dialister sp. CAG:486; assembly: GCA_963622845.1. Lineage (GTDB taxonomy): Bacteria > Actinomycetota > Coriobacteriia > Coriobacteriales > Eggerthellaceae > CAVFJE01. The sequence continues at coordinate 10,123 of CAVFJE010000042.1, read as the reverse complement.
GTAGAAATAGCAAAGGGTTTTTGTGGCGATGAATCACCTAAATTCATAAATGGAATTTTGGGATCATTGGCAGATAAATTGGACGAGTAATGGACGATATAAAGACAGAGAATGATGTTCAAAGTGCCGAGGGCGAGCGCTTAAGTGAAATAATAGATACGATAAAGGACGATAGCCTTCCTATTGAAGATGCTCTATCTTTGCTAGATGAGGCTATCAAAATTGGAAACGAGGCATGCAATAGAGCATCGAAAATTCTCAGCAACAACGCATAAGGTTTAAGCTATGACGAAGAGCAGAATTTTGGATGCAATATCTAAGCCTAGCGACATTCATTGTTTGAGTGTTGATGAGCTTGAAATTTTATGTCGCGAAATCAGATCACAGATTATTGAGACCACATCTAGAAACGGTGGGCACCTAGCTGCATCTTTAGGTGCGGTAGAGCTAATCGTTGCAGCTCATAGCGTTTTGAGCGTGCCAAAAGACAAGCTTTTGTTCGATGTTGGTCACCAAGCATACGCTCACATGTTACTTTGTGGACGAGCTGAAAAGTTTGACACTTTACGCAAATTTGAAGGTTTTTCTGGATTTCCAAGACCAGCTTTGAGCGAATTTGACTCGAACGTTTCGGGTCATGCGTCAGACTCTCTATCTGTAGCTGCAGGTTATGCGTTTACAAACAGGTTAAATAAGAGTGACAGCAAGGTTGCGTGTATCATTGGAGATGCATCGATAGAGGGCGGCATGGCACTCGAGGCGCTGTCGTATATTGGAGCCAAACAATTGCCTGTCGTAATTATTCTTAATGACAATGGCATGTCGATTTCTGAAAATGTCGGTGCGATCACGCGAAATCTTGGCGCGATGCGTGCCAATTCAAAATATATCAAGTCAAGGGAAACTTTGCAACGTGGCATGGAAGCTACTGGGAAGGTAGGCAAGCACGTGCTCGAGGCGGGAAAAAGATGCAAGGTTGCTTTTAAGCACCTGCTATTTCCTCATTCTATTATTTTTGAAGAAATGGGAATTTTGTGCACTCCGGCTATAAATGGACACGACCTTGATTTGATGAGGAATATGATTGAGATTGCAACAGAGGTTGACGGTCCAGTTTTAATTCATGCAATTACTAAAAAGGGCAAAGGGTACAAGCCGGCTGAAGACAATCCTGAGAAATTTCATGGAGTTGGACCTTTTAACCTTGCGACTGGGAAGTTGATAAAGAAGAAGCCTGAATCATGGACTGACGTTTTTGGTAAAAAGCTCACTGAGATTGGCAAGAAAAACGACTCTGTAGTCGCCATTACCGCTGCTATGGAGGGCGGATGCGGACTAAAGCGATTCAGGGATGCTTTCCCAGATCGTTTCATTGATGTTGGCATTTGCGAAGAAAACGCGGTCGGGATGGCATCAGGTCTTTCTTATAGCGGAAAGCTGCCTGTTGTATGCATTTATTCTTCATTTTTGCAACGTGGTTTTGACCAAATGATTATCGGTACGTGTCTTGAGAAGCGCCATGTGATATACGCGATTGATCGTGCTGGTATAGTTGGCGCCGATGGTCCAACACACCACGGTCTCTTTGACATTTCATACCTTAGAAGCATGCCAAACATGACGATTTTTACTCCAAGCGACAAATATGAGCTTGAATCATGTTTACAAGCGGCAGTTGAGATGGAAGGTCCAGTCGCTATAAGGTATCCGCGAGGAGACGCATCTTATGTTTTTGATAGAGATGACAATGCAATCGCTGATATAAAAAATTGCAAGGCAAGAGTGCTTAAAAAAGGTAAAGACGTTGCAATTCTTGCCTTTGGCAAGATGGTTAAAAATGCTATTGAAG
>CAVFJE010000042.1:6470-8264 GCA_963622845.1 Dialister sp. CAG:486 | reverse complement strand
AAAAATCCTTGATGAAGAAAGCGTGTCTTGCAGAGTTGTGGACATGAGAGTAGCAAAGCCTTTGGATGAAAAAGCAATTTTCAAGGCAGCTGACACAAAGCTGATTGTGACATTAGAAGATGGCATAATACAAGGTGGAGCTGGCGAAGCTATATCATCAATTCTAGCTTCTATAGATAATAGTGGCAAATGTATAAATTTAGGGGTTGACAATCAATTCGTTCTTCATGGGACAGATGTCGAGCTATTTAACCATTTAGGGCTGGATGCAGAGTCAATCGCCCGAACTATTCTAGACAAACTGTCTTAAATATGTTGGCATAGTGTGAGAAAATATCACTCACACAAAAAGATATGATTACGACAAGTCAAAATAGTTTTGAAGACATAGAGTTTCCTACTCAAGCTCTAGATGACCAAGATACCATGGTGAGGATCTTGCCACTCATTCTTGACATTGGTGAGCTTCTCGTACGATCTGGCGCCGATGTAAATCACGTTGAGAGGCTTGTTATGGGACTTGGCGATTCTTATGGCGCCGAGCAAATGAACGTGCTAGTGTTTACTGCTAGCATTATTGTCACGATGACTTTGCCAGATGGCAGAGAATATACTCAAACAAGGCGCATTTTGAAAAGTGCCGAGACTGACTTTTATCGCCTTGAGTTGCTAAACAAACTTTGCCTTGATATCAAAGAACAACCTCTTGATCCTGTTGAGTTGAAGAGAAGATTTCTAATGATTGAGTCTGAGAAGAGACTTAAATCTTGGCACTATTGTGGTGGAGTTTTAGGCATTGCCTCTTACACAGCGTTTTTTGGCGGCACTGCACTCGAAGTTTTAGCTAGCGCCATTTTCGCAACGATTCTATGCTTTTTGATCGACAGATTTAGTCCTTATACGCCTAACACGATAGGTTTCAATGTTTTTGCAACAACGATAATTGGTCTTCTTATAGGCGGAACATGCAAACTTTTGCCAGTTTTGAGTCCTGACGTTTTAATAATCGGCGAGATCATGCTCATTATTCCTGGTCTTGCGCTTACAAACTCGATACGCGATATGTTCTCAGGTGATACATTGAGTGGACTGCTTCGCTTCATCGACTCGTTGCTTCTCACGGGGGCTATGGTTATCGGATTTATGACAGCAATGTATATTTGCGGATCAGTCGTGCACACAAACATATCTACGGTGTCGTATACGACTAAACTTATTACTGTTATACCTGCTACACTTGGGTTTTTGTTGTATTACAACTCGCGTAAGCGATTGATGGTTTTTGGTTTAGTCGGTGCCCTTTTGAGTTATGGCACATTCGTCGCATTCATGTTACTCAATATCGATGGCGGAGATTTTTGGGCAGCTTTTGCATGTGCAATGGTAGCATCAATTTACTCAGAGCTTCTCTCAAAGAAACTTCACGTTCCTTCTGCGGTATTTTTTGTAACTTGCATACTCTCAATCATCCCTGGTCGCTTTTTGTTCACTGCAATGAATTTTCTTGTACAAGGCGACTATGAATTAGCAGGTAATGTTGGCTTTACGTGCCTTCAATACTCCATTGCCATCGCAATTGCGATCTGTGTCGTTTGGACAGTATCACGTACATGGCGCAACATGCAAATTAAAAAAAGAATGACGTCTCTCGTAAATAAAGAGAAGCTAGGATTCAAAAGATGATAGAAAATTTAATCCATTTTCTCTCGATACTTTCACCTATCGAGATTTTTAATCTTTTTGTATTTTGTGCATTTTCAATATTCTATTTTTATCAGCTGTTTTATGCATTTG
>CAVFJE010000042.1:0-6460 GCA_963622845.1 Dialister sp. CAG:486 | reverse complement strand
TTGCAAAAAGTGACCACCGTTTCGGATGTTTGATCGCAGCGAGAAATGAAAGTTCTGTTATTTCTGATTTGATCAAGTCGATAAGATCGCAAAATTACAACCAAGATTTAATAGATATTTTTGTCATTGCAGACAATTGTCAAGATGACACTGCACAAGTAGCAAGGCAAGCAGGAGCGACTGTCTTTGAGCGCAATAACTTGGACGCGATTGGCAAAGGTTTTGCACTCGATTTTGCCTTGCAAAATATTTGGGAGCGTTATGGCAAAGGTTATCACGAAGCTTTCTTTGTCTTCGATGCAGACAACGTCCTGGACAAGAATTACATTAAAGAGATGAATGCAACTTTCGATGGCGGAGCTCTTGCCTCAACTAGTTATAGAAATTCAAAGAATTTCGATTCAAATTGGATTTCAAGCGGCTATGCTTTGTGGTTTTTGAAAGAAGCAAAGTTCTTAAATCAAGCGAGATTAACGCTTAACACAGGAGCTGCGGTATCTGGCACAGGGTTCTTTATAGCTGCGAGCGTTTTGGAGCAAGCAGGCGGCTGGAAGTGGCATCTTTTAACTGAAGACATTGAATTTAGTGCAGCTAGCGCTATTGAAGAGAGGCGCATTTCTTTTAATCCACGAGCAGTTTTCTACGATGAGCAACCAACGCGATTCAAGGATTCATGGAATCAACGTTGCCGATGGGCAAAAGGGTTCTATCAAGTCTTCTTCAAGTACGCTTCCCTTTTGTTCAAAGGATTATTCAAAAATAAAAAAGGTTATAAATTCGCTTGCTGGGACATGCTAATGACTGTGGCACCTGGCATGCTGCTCTCAATATTTACACTAACTCTAAATCTACTAATCGTCGTCTTAGGAGTGTTGGGCATTTACAGCGTTGGGACGGCAATCATGAGTGCACTATCGTCGGCTGCATTTTGCCTCATCAACTATGTGCTCTTCATGTTCATTTTCGGGGTTCTGACCACATTTGTTGAGTGGGACAGTATACACACAACACCTGCACGCAAGATTAAAGCATGCTTGACATTTCCAATTTTTCAGCTAACTTACGTGCCAATTGCTATTGTAGCTTTGTTCAAGCGAGTCAAATGGACGCCGACAGCACATTCAATTAACGTTGATGTGGATTCTTTTGCAGAGCTTGAAAACAAGAGGGAGAAATAAAATATGGAAAACATTGATTTTCATCTTGCGGTCAGAAAAATTCTCGATCCAATAAAGGACAGAGAGCACTCTGTTAAGAGCGTCGGTGCAGGGTTTAATGAGCTTGCGAGGCCATATCGTGAACTCATGGCTTATTACAAATGTGCGCTGATGGAAGTTGAGACTAAATTCAAAGTCTTAAATGAAGAATTGTCTTTAGAGTATGACAGAAATCCGATCGAATCGATTAAGGCTCGGCTTAAATCTCCCGATAGTATTGTCGAAAAGTTAGAGCGTCTCGAGCTTCCTTTGTCTGTTGCCTCGATTGAAGAGAATCTCTATGATGTAGCAGGCATAAGAGTTATTTGTGGTTTTCCGAGAGACATTTACGATATTTGCGACGCTTTTTTGCAACAAGATGATGTTACATTAATAGAAAAGAAAGACTACTTTAAGAAACCTAAAGATAATGGATATAGGTCAGTACATTTGATCGTTGAGATTCCAATCTTTTTGCATGATAAGAAAAAAAGAATGCCAGTTGAAGTACAACTTAGGACAATTGGCATGGATTGGTGGGCAAGTTTAGAGCACAAGCTTAGGTACAAAAAAGATATTGACAATACTCCAAAGCTTGCACGAGAGCTTAAATATTTTGCGGAGACGGCAGCTGAGATGGACGCACAAATGCAAAGGATTCAACTAGAGTTGCTATTTGAAAATGACACAAAAGAGAACGAGGATAGTGATGAGCGAAAATAGCCACAAGGAGCATAAAATTGCTAATGCTATAAAGTCCATTAAGTGGCTAATTTTTTGGATTTGCCTTGCTCTTGCTTTCAATGTAGGCGTTTTCTATTTTGAAGGACAAGCAAAAGCAGAAGAGTTTCTGGCAGGGTATTTAACTGAGCTTTCCTTATCAATCGATAACGTCTTTGTGTTTTTAATGATTTTTCAGACCTATAACATAAAGGAGCATGCACAACATCGAGTGCTCTCGTGGGGCATCATAGGTGCGATCGTGCTAAGGTTTCTCTTCATCTTCTTCGGCGTTGCACTTGTCACCAACTTCACTTGGGTTCTTTGGATATTCGGAGCCTTCCTCATCGTTCAAGGCGTGAGGATGGTGCTGCCTGAAAAAGAAGAAGACCCTAACCAATCTTTTGTCATGAGAAACATTCGCAAAGTCTTCCCTATGACGGACACTTTTAGAGGAGAAAAGTTCTTCGTTAACGAAGATGGCAAGAGGCTAATCACACCACTTTTTGCAGTTCTTGTATTGATAGAGACCTCAGATATTCTCTTTGCAATAGACTCTGTGCCTGCAGTTTTATCAATTTCAACCGACCTATTTATTGTATACACTTCCAACATATTTGCAATTTTGGGATTAAGACAGCTTTTCTTCGTAATTGAACATGCCTCAGAGAGGTTTGAATACGTCAAGTATGGCGTAGCGATAATCCTTGCATTTACAGGTGTGAAGATGCTTTGTGGTATTGTTGATATTCATATTCCGACTAACGTGTCAATTTTTGTCATCGCAGGTCTGCTGTTCGCCTCAATTGTCATTAGTGCCCTTGTTTCAAAGTCAAGAGAGAACAAGTAAGTGAAAAGTGGTCAGCTGAAATACAAATTGATGCTTGTGTGTGCCACCATAATTTGGGGGCTTGCATTTGTTGTCATGAAAAATATGGTCGACTTCATGTCTGTGGGTTGGCTCCTTGCAAGTAGATTTATTGCAGCTGGAATCATTATGGCGGCTGTCTTTTATAAACAAGTCAAAGCAACATTCAACAAGCAAACAATCTTTAGAGGTTTTATCGTTGGAATTTTTGTTTTTTGTGCGTACTATTTTCAAACACAAGGACTAATTTTGACGACGGCAGGAAAAAATGCCTTTCTAACTGCCTTTTATATTGTAATTGTGCCATTTATGTGGTGGGGACTTGCTAAACAAAAGCCAACCAAATTCAACATAATCGCTTCAATTCTCGCAGTTATTGGCGGAGGTTTTGTCAGTCTTCAAGCTGGTGAGGGAGGTTTGACGCTCAATTTCGGCGACATGATGACACTTTTTTCTGCTCTTTTCTTTACTTTGCAATTTATCGCCGTCAAATTTTGGGGCACAAATGAAAATGTACTTGCTCTCTCCATGTGGCAATTCTTATTTGCAGGAATAATATCGTTCTTCGTTGCATTAGTTTCTGAGCCTTTTCCGAGCGTAGATTTGACAAACCAAGAATTTTGGATAGGGATCGTCTATGTAACAGTTTTCTCAACTGCTGTAGGAATAGGATTTCAAAATATCGGCACCGCAAATTGTGACCCTGCGCCTGCAGCTCTAATCATGAGTCTTGAAGGTGTGTTCGGGGTAATCTTTTCGGTCCTCATCACAGGAGAAGTCTTAACGCTTCAAATTTTGATTGGCTTCGCACTAATATTTACGGCAATCATTGTGAGCGAAGTAATACCAATATACACAGCTAAATCTAAAGACGCCATATCTAGATGACACCTCAAGACGAACAAAAATGTATTGAGCTTACGAGTGAGTTTTATGCAGCCGTTGCTGATAGCTTTTCTGCAACGCGACAAAGTCCTTGGAATGGCTGGAAAAGATGTCTCGATACGATTAATGAAGACCTAGCAAGAGACGAGAAAGTTGAAGGGATAACAATTCTGGATCTCGCATGTGGTAATCTTCGTTTTGAAGAATTTCTAATCACAGAAAATGTCGCTCTTACAAAGGCAATATGTATAGACAACTGTCCAAAATTGTTGGATGATATCTCGCCTCTAGTCGAATATGAATGCGTTGATATTTTCGAAGATTTGCCGATTCGAGACTATAGTGTCGATATTTCAGTGTGTTTCGGTTTTATCCACCATGTACCAAGTAAAGAGAAAAGAAAAGAGATTTTGAAATACTTACTCGATACCACAAAAAGAGATGGTTATGTAGTTGTGTCATTTTGGCAATTTCTAAAAGATTCGAGACTTCAAAAAAAGAGCTATGAGGCAACAATTAGTATCTGTGAGAAATATTCTATTGCATTTGAAGATGAAAATGACAGATTTTTGCATTGGCAAGACAACGCATCTGTAGCTCGTTATTGCCATAATTTTACAGACCAAGAAATTGATTCTCTTTTAGAGGAGTTAGGTGAACACATCGAGATAGTAGATATCTTTAATGCAGATGGCAAAGATGAAAACTTGAATCGATACGTTGTTTTAAGGAATCGAAATTAAACTGTTCGTTTGTCTGTTTAGTTAAAGATCTAGAAAATCGAGCAAAATAATAATTTTCATCCTCTCTGTCGGGTCTTGAAGGTCGTTATCGAGAAGCTCTTTTGCACTATCAATCCTTTTGCGAATAGTATTAATATGCGTCCTCAAAATTTCTGATGTGATTGAATAATTCATATTGTTCGCAAGATAAACCTTTAATGTCGACAATATCTCGGCATTTTTTTCGCTTTCTAAAATATCCTTGAAGTCTTTAAGCATTTTCTCAAGTTCAATTGAAGGGATATCAATCCATGTTAGAGGACCAAGATCAGAATATGAAATCACGTTTCTATTTGGCATAAAAACAGAGCCTAGCTTCAAGACACGTTCAATTTTGTTAAATAGCTTCGATAGATTTTTGAGTGTTGCACTATCTTCGCACGTCGCAATTGTAAAAGTTGAAGTGCTGTGACTATCTTTTATCTGATCAGAAAGGGTATTAAGAAGATCTAAAAATGGTAAAGTTGAGTTTTCGATTCTGTCATTTAGCGCCAAGAGCACAAATTTGTTTTTGTCGATAACAAAGTACTTGATGACGTGTCTAAGGTTAGACGCACTTAACAATTCCTCTATAAAATCTTGATTTGAATTGACCGTAATATCTGGGCAATCTAGTATCGCGAGCCTATATTCCTTAGTGCTCGAGATCCCGTGAGAGAGCATCAAATCATCAAGCTTCTTTTTGTCTTCTTCGTTGCACCTGAGCGCAAATTCAGCAATTGCTTCAAAAGATAGTGAAGACTCGCGTTCTTTTTCGTTTTCGCTTTCAAAGAGGTTCGTTAAATTCATATACGCAAGACGAATCATGATCTCGTCAAAGTTATCAATCAATCTTCTTGCTTCGAGAACTACAAGATAAGCGACAATTGTTTCGTGATGCCAAATTGGTACACGAATCCAAGAAACTGGTGGTCGACCCGCGTCGTCATCTCTGATAACTCTAAATCTCGCCATTTGAGAGTAGTCGCAAATAGTGTGCCGCGTATGCGTCAAAGTTGTATTTATAAACTGTTCGTTTTTGAGATCATAGAAAGAAGTTATCCCTCTGAACTTTGACGAGCTATAATACACTTCTTCGTTTTCAATGTCAAACAAGGCACAAGGAAAATCCATGCTAAGTTCAATCTCAGAGAGAACTTTGTTAATCTTTCTTGATTTGTAATCCTTGAAGTTCTTATTATGTATACGGGTAAGTGGGATTTGGAATTTCGATATACAACGGTTCATCACGACAGAATTTGTTTTCGAGATAAGCTCCATCCACGCAATGTTGAAGGGCATAATTATCAAAGGCAAATTGAATTCGTTGAATTTTTCAATCATGCTATCGGGTATTTCATCAAGAAATCTTCCTCTTTTGATTATGAGACCTGAAGTGTTTAACAAAGACGAATCCTTAAAAGCTTCATCGATCACGTTTTTGTATTTAGAGATAATATAACCAGAGGAGCAAACCAGCTCACCACCTTTTGACCACTTGAACCCATCTGGCGCTTCTAAAAATGTTAGCCCTTGAACTTCTCGGTCAAGTCCATCTTTTCCAGCAATAAGTTTGAAATCCTTAAATTCGTCATTTAAGAGAAGTTCTCTGACTGAGATTCCCACGTTCACCTCTTTAATATCTTAAAATGGTCAACTTTATTTTATAACTAAACAGGCTCAAGAGCGTTGAACTCTTGAGCCTGCTTGAGGGATAATGTGAATGCAACAATTAAGTTACAACTACAAATACTTGTCTCCCAACAAAGGTGTGTAATCTTTTGGTCGCTTTTTATCAAATTCTTGTCTAATCTGCTCTTGCAATTCTGGATTGGTAAGCACATCGTATGCAACGCCTGAGATGACTTTAGCAGCAAGTAGTGCCCCTTTTTGACCTATTGAGGACCCGCCACTTGCCGTTGCTTGCCATGTGTGAGGTGCAACACCAATCGGCCAGCACGCTGTTGCTAACATGCACATCGGCATAACCATAGATATGTCTCCAACATCAGAAGATGCATTGAGAGGGG
>CAVFJE010000041.1:3326-3772 GCA_963622845.1 Dialister sp. CAG:486 | reverse complement strand
AAAGAAAAAAAGGTTTGTATAGCTGCACTTCGTTGTTCTAGTTTAGATTGTGCAGAAATTAAGAGATGATAAGCATCTTCTCGAGCGACATCCCTTGACAGAGCTTCCTTGGCAAATTCGCTGCATCCTCTATACTCTCCCTCATGCAGAAGTTTTTGACCTCCTGCAACTAAAGAGTCTGCCAACATCATGTCAATCAATTTTCGTTTTTTATTAATGTATTCATTATTGTTAACTTGCTTTAGAAAACTATCTGAAAAATCTTGATTAATAGTTTCTATAATTTCGCGCCAATCACATGATGAAAATTCACCATAGAACATAGATTTACAAATATTTGTCAACGTATCATAATCACTTGAGATGCAATTTGACTCAAACCAATACCCATATCTAGACTTTGCAATATATTTAGTTCCGCATGCTTCTTCAAAGAACTTATTTAT
>CAVFJE010000041.1:0-3316 GCA_963622845.1 Dialister sp. CAG:486 | reverse complement strand
GTAGATAAAAACGATGACTATCATACTATGAAAGAAGTTATTTATAGAAGATATCAAGGTGTAGAGGTTGTTAGCATTAGAAATTTTGCGATCTTTATCATTTTCCCAAAGCACGCTCATTATCTCGTTTCTAGAAAGCTCTTTGCCTTTATTAATTGCCAAAAGAGCAATCAACAAAATTGCTTTTTTGCGCCTCTCAAATGTTGCCTCAATCCTGTTTTCTCCTACGCTAAAAGTTAAATTCCCAAACAAACCTACCTTTAGCATCGGTGAAAGTTGCGAGGTAGCACTATATTTTTGATGCAAAAGTTCGTGGGTTTTTTCTTTTGAGAAGGAAACAATATTTTCGTTGACCTTATCTTCATTGCAAAGATAGTCTGTATGTTTCATATCGTCATATAAAATTGACGCGTAACTGTCGACAACAAATTCTATTTTTTGCGGCATCGAAATTCTGTATTTTTTAGCGAGCGATTGCGTGACGTCTCTAGCTGCTCGAAGTGCCATTATACTGTGTATATTAAGAGTGTTGCTAGACAAATTCAAAGTAGCACCTTCGTAGAGAAACTCTATCAAGTATTTAAGCAACGTACTTGCACTTTCTCTAGTTCCACTCTTAGAGATCATAGCTCTCATAGTGTTTTTTCTTACATTAACTCCGTTGGTGAATTGAAGAAAACACTCAAAAAATAAATAGATCAAGTAGTGCAAGAATACCTCATCACTATTGCTAAAGTTTTTCTGCTTTGATTTTTTCTCAACAGTATTGACAAGATACACTAGAGCCTTAAACAAGTCATCATAGATAATCTCGACTAACTCGCATATCATAGCAATTCTAGAAGATGTATAGAAATCGCTCAAATCTGGGCAACTTTTAATCATTCTGACAGAATTTTGGTGAAGCGCACACAGCTTGCTAACAGAGTCAAAAGATCTTTCTTTATCCGCAAAGACGGACAAGAGAGCCATAGCGAGCACTTGCAAATTTAGAGGAGCAGACGGTATACGAAGAATAGTGTCTCCTAGGTCAAAACATTTATCAACTTGATTTGTGTGAAAGTAAAAGATAAACTCCAAAAACATCCTTGTGCTAACATCTTCTACGTTTCGCACACTTAAATCTTTTAGCATAACAAGCGACTCACCACAATGTCCACGCTCAAGAAGAAATTCTAAGTTTTTCTTTAACCACAAAATCGCTTCGTTCGGTTTCATAAACAACTTCACAAACGCAAGAGCTCGTTTGCCCTCATTGTTCTTAAATAAGATAGTTGCAATTTTTGAATAAAATTCGTGATTCTCGCTTGAAATAAGTTTATGCAGGTCATTTAATAGGAATTCTCTAAAAACATTGATAACATCTTCCAACGATTCACGCTCAGTTTTTATTGCACGGGCTTGAGTGTCTACAAGAATATGTGGCTCGTATCTCTCGATCTCAAAGAAAACGGAAGCAACGTCTAGGTCATCTAACAAATCTTGAACATCGTCAATTTCACAATTAACTAGCAAGTAAGCTAGGAATTTCACGGCTTTACTCTCCAAACTTTGATGCTCTATATCTTTTTCTAGATAGATATTTCTAAAAGCAAAATCCCACACACGCGGAGCTATTGAGGCAAAGTTTGACTCCATATTAAATTTGACAGATGAACAATTGTTGATAGTATTTTTCATTTCATCAAATGTAACAACGAGGTCATATGAATTTACAATTGAAGACTCAATAGATTCGGGTACCTTACCCCTCAATTTTGGAGAAGAGGTAACAATAACCTCTATGTTCATCTTCATCAATGTATCAATTCCAGAAAATAAATCATTGAATCGCCTATCTTCCATTAACGGCAAATCAGCTAAAACAATCAACTTTGCTGCAATTTTGCCATTAAATATAGGCTCAAATAAAATCCCTGCATCGAGATCACGCAAAAACAATGGCGACTTACAATTTAGCCATAGCGTGTCATTAAAATTGAAAACGAGTTTTGCATATTCGGCAGCAACATATTTCTTGCCATACTTAGGTGGAGCCAATATTAAGCGCAAGCAATCTCTTCTTTTCAAAAGCGCTCCTACCAATCTTGGACGACTATAAAGCGTATTTGAAATCACATCTCGAGGCTGCACGCCATTACAATTTGCAGTCGACAAAAAATCATTCATAATAAAACCTCCCTTATGCGTGTTGAGGACAGCTCTTGGCTAAACTAAAGACATGTTTTAGATGCCCTCTCGAGATAGTATTGTTGCACTATATTCGGAAGTTGTCAAAGTAAGAAAAATTTACAATTTGCTAAATAAAATACGAGGTAGAGGCATAAAATTGTGCAAAATTAACAAGCAAATTGTGCTTTTGTTCAAAAATTTAGTGCAAAAGTCATGAAGAGATTTTCAGTTAAAAATTTTCAATTAGTATATAGTCGTTGTTTGCCATATTTTGTTGAATTTTCGACTTTGTGCAAAATTAATAAAACCTCAGTTGGGGCGTGATTTTTTACTGATGCCTGGCATGAATTTTGACGATGCCTGTCAAAAAAATAAATGCCACTTACAGTGGCATTACTTTAATAATACTCAAATTGAGGAGAACGATTAAAAGTTTATTTAATCATTTTAGAGAATTCCTAAAAATTCAATAATTTGCAACAATTTATTGTATTTTGAGTAATATTAGATGTCTAATCTAGTTAGATCTTCAAAAGTCTCTCTCTTAACCATGATTGAACTTTGCTTATCGTCGATAGCCACAATTGGAGGTCTGGCAACTCTATTGTAATTTGATGCCATCGAATAATTGTAAGCACCCGTAGTCATAACAGCAACAATATCGCCGCGCTTAGGTTCAGGCAAGCAAACATCTTCTTGGATCAAATCTCCAGATTCACAGCATCTACCAGCGATAGTACACTTGAAATCTGACTTTTCATTCATTCTATTTGCCAAAACACAAGTATAAGGAGAACCATAGAGTGTATATCTAATGTTGTCTGTCATTCCACCGTCTACACTCACATAATTTTTGAAGCCTTCGATCTTTTTCGTAGCGCCAACTTCATATATAGTAAGACCTGCAGCTCCAACAATAGATCTTCCCGGCTCCATCAAAATTTTAGGCTGCTTGAGACCCAAATCGTTTGCATGTTGTTTTATCTCAACACTCAATTTTTCAATTCTCTCTCGATAGTCAATTTGAGGATCAGATTCAACGTATTTAACCCCAAAACCACCACCAAGGTTGAGATATTCACAATCAAAGTTGCACTTATCCTTCATGTTTGCAATGAACTCGAGCATAATTTTGGCAGCGTCG
>CAVFJE010000040.1:0-6181 GCA_963622845.1 Dialister sp. CAG:486 | reverse complement strand
AAGTGCATATAATATAGAAATTCTAAAAAATTACTAAATAGAGATTGAAGAGGAAAGTTAATGCTGAGTTTAGACAAGGTTTTTGACGCACAAAGTGTTTTGAAAAACATAATTCGCGAGACTAAGTGCGTGCGTGCCTTTGGTATAGAAGATACTTATGAACTATATCTAAAACCTGAGAATCTGCAAATTACAGGTTCTTTTAAGGTTAGAGGCTCAGCTTATAAAATCTCTCAATTAACCGATGAAGAAAAGAGCAAAGGTGTAATTGCTTGTAGCGCTGGAAATCACGCTCAAGGTGTCGCTTTAGCAGCTACAAAGCATGGCATAAGTTCCACGATATGTCTTCCAGGAACAGCTCCAATCTCTAAAGTTGAAGCTACGAAAGGTTATGGAGCAAATGTTGAGCTAGTTGGCGGGTGTTATGATGACGCATACAAGCGTGCAATCGATCTTAGAGACGAGCGAGGGCTTGCATTTGTGCATCCTTTCGATGACGAAAACGTTATCGTTGGTCAAGGCACAATTGCTCTTGAGATCTTAAATGACCTCGATGATATCGATGCGATAATTGTACCTATCGGTGGCGGCGGACTTATTTCAGGCATTTCATACGTCGTAAAACAAATTAGACCTTCTGTCAAAGTTTATGGTGTTCAAGCTGAAGGTGCACCAAGCATGTACAACTCTGTCAAAGCTGGCAAGATAGAATGTCTAGATTCTGTGTACACGATTGCTGATGGTATAGCCGTAAAAGAGCCCGGTCAAAACACCTTCGAGATTATTAATAAGTATGTAGACGATATCGCTCTAGTCAGTGATGAGGAAGTCGCAAGCGCTATCCTTGCTTTGATCGAAAAGCAAAAAATGGTTGCTGAAGGTGCTGGTGCAGTCTCTGTAGCAGCTACAATCTTTAATAAGTTTGACTTAAAGGGCAAGCGCGTCTGTGCAATTGTTAGCGGTGGCAATATTGATGTAACTTCACTGAGCAGAGTTATTGACAGAGGTCTCATTAATTCAGGCAGATCATCGTCACTTTTAATCGAACTCATAGATAAGCCTGGTCAATTAAAAGACATTTCCACAATAATTGCTGATCAAGGTGGAAATGTGACAGGCGTCCATTATGAAAAGGGCAACACCTTAGAATTGAAATGGAAACAAGAGATTTTAAACATGTAAATGCCATAAAGAAGGCACTTAAAGATGAAGGCTTCAAACTTGTTAGTGACAAGCAAACATATTAACGATTTAAAAGAAGGAGAATTTTCATGAGCGAAGTAATTTCAACAGAAAATGCACCAGCAGCTATTGGACCTTATTCACAAGCGATTAAAGTTGGAGATCTAGTATTTACAAGTGGACAAATTCCAATCGATCCAAAGACTGGAGAGTTTGCAGGCAGTTCAATTGAAGAACAAACACATCAAATTTGCAAAAACCTAATAGCAGTTCTTGAGGCTGCAGGCACGAGTATCGACAAGGCGATCAAAACTACTTGCTTTGTTGCAAATATTGCAGACTTTGCAGCATTTAACGAAGTTTATGCCGAGTACTTTACAGGCAAACCTGCTCGCTCATGTGTCGCAGCAAAAGATCTCCCAAAAGGTGCTCTAGCAGAGATCGAGGTCATCGCACAATGCTAGATGCCACCAAATACGCTCCTGGATATTTCCCAGTAGACAAAAAATATAACTCTTGGGTTGAAAAGGACCATATCGAGCACCCTCCAATTTGGTGTTCGGTGGACATGCGTGATGGCAATCAAGCTCTTGTAATACCTATGAATCTTGATCAAAAGCTTGAATACTTTGAGACACTCCTTAAAGTTGGTTTTAAAGAAATCGAAGTCGGATTTCCAGCAGCTAGCGCTACCGAATATGAGTTTTTGCGCACAATCATTGAAAATAATATGATCCCTGACGATGTCACAGTGCAATGCTTGACACAAGCAAGAGAGCATATTATCAGAAAAACTTTTGAGGCCTGCAAAGGTGCTCCGAATGCGATTATTCATTTCTACAATTCCACATCAGTTGCACAAAGAGAGCAAGTTTTCAAAAAGTCAAAAGATGAAATAAAAAAAATCGCAACTGATGGAGCTTTGCTTGTCAAGAAGCTAAGTAGAGAATATGAAGGAAATTTCAGATTTGAGTATAGCCCTGAGTCGTTTACGGGAACGGAGCCTGAATATGCATTGTCTGTTTGCAACGCAGTTCTTGATATTCTAGAGCCTGGTCCAGACAACAACGTCATCATCAATTTGCCGGTAACAGTTGAGATGAGCTTGCCACATGTTTACGCTTCACAAGTTCAATATATGCACGAGAACTTGAAATACAGAGAACATGTGACAATTTCTCTTCATCCACACAATGATCGTGGTACTGGAGTAGCTGACACTGAATTAGCGCTTCTAGCAGGTGCCGACAGAGTTGAAGGCACTCTTTTTGGTAATGGCGAGAGAACAGGTAACGTTGATATCATAACTGTTGCGATGAATATGTATTCACATGGCATTGATCCAGGGCTTGACTTAAGCGATATGAATGGTCTAGTCGAAAAATATGTCAAGTGCACAAGAATGCATGTTTACGAACGTGCTCCTTATGCAGGTTCGCTTGTTTTTGCTGCATTTAGTGGATCTCATCAAGACGCAATTGCCAAGGGTATGCAATATAGACAAGACAACAACTTTCATCAATGGACGGTTCCTTATTTGCCAATCGATCCTACAGATATCGGTCGAACGTACGATGCAGACGTTATCAGAGTCAATTCTCAATCTGGCAAAGGTGGCGTTGGTTATTTGCTTTGTCAATCGCATGGGTATAAACTTCCACCAAAAATGCGAGAAGAGCTTTCATATAGATGCAAAGATATTTCTGATCAATGTCAAAAAGAATTAAAACCTGATGAGATTTATGAAATATTCGCACAAAATTATCTTAATCTTGATAGCGGAATTGAGATCGATTCGTTCGACCTCTACACCGAAGAAGACGGCACAACTTGCGAGCTAAGCGTCGTTTCAAATGGCGACAAAATCGAAATGAGTGCCAATGGCAACGGTGCAATCAATGCTATAAACAATGCTATTCGCGCGATTACCAAAGCAGAATATAGTCTAGAAGTTTACTCACAGCATTCCATGGAAGGAGAAGGTTCAAGATCAGTCGGTGCTTCATATATTGGTTTAGCTGATAGCGATGGCAATATTTTTTGGGGAGCTGGAACTGATACGGACGTCATGCGTGCAAACATAAATGCACTTCTAAGCGCTTATGCAAATATGAAAAAAGGTAGGCAATAATCAATTATGGCAATGACGATGACACAAAAAATTCTTAGCAATCATGCAAGTCTGCCTGAAGTACATGCTGGCGAGCTAATTTCAGCTAATCTAGACATGGTTTTGGGAAACGACATTACAACGCCGGTTGCTATAAAAGAGTTTGAGAAAAATGGTTTTGATAGCGTCTTTGACAAGGATTCAATTTCTATAGTTTTAGATCATTTCACTCCTAACAAAGATATTAAAAGTGCTCAACAATCAAAAACTTGCAGAGATTTTGCTTGTACACATTGTGTGAGCCATTTTTACGACGTTGGAAAAATGGGAATCGAACATGCACTTTTGCCAGAACAAGGAGTTGTCACAGCAGGAGATTGTATAATCGGCGCCGACTCACATACTTGTACCTATGGCGCCCTAGGGGCATTCTCAACAGGTGTCGGTTCGACAGACATGGCAGCAGGCATGGCCACTGGAAAAGCTTGGTTTAAGGTTCCTTCCGCAATAAAATTCAACCTCACTGGACAATTACCTAGCAATTGCTCTGGCAAAGATGTCATACTTACTATAATCGGCATGATTGGTGTTGATGGGGCTCTCTATAAATCTATGGAATTTTTTGGAGAGGGATGCAAAAGCTTGTCGATGGACGATCGCCTTTGCATTTGTAATATGGCAATTGAAGCTGGAGCAAAGAATGGTATTTTCGCTCTCGATGAAGTCACACAAGATTATCTAAAAGACAGAAGTGAGCGCGAGCCAAAAATCTTCTGTGCTGACGAGGACGCATCTTATGAGCAAACTATAGAGATTAACTTAAGCGAGATAACGCCAATTGTATCTTGCCCACATTTGCCAAGCAACACCCGCCCAGCTGCCGATCTTCACGACATCAAAATCGATCAAGTCGTCATCGGTTCTTGCACTAATGGCAGAGACGAAGATATGGAAGCTGCTTACAATGTTCTTTGCGGCAAAACTATCGCTGATGGGGTTAGGTGCATAATCATCCCTGCTACTATGCAAGTTTACAAAAATTGCATCGAGAAAGGTTACACTTCAGCATTTATCGATGCTGGCGCTATCGTCTCAACTCCTACATGCGGTCCATGTCTCGGTGGTCATATGGGAATTTTGGCTGAAGGAGAAAAGTGTGTGGCAACTACAAATCGCAATTTTGTTGGACGCATGGGTCACGTAACAAGCGAGGTATATCTTGCTTCACCAGCAACTGCAGCAGCTAGTGCCATAGCTGGTTATATAAGGGAAAGCGAGGAGTAGTTTAGTTATGCAAACTAGAGGAAAAGTTTTCAAATATAAAGATAATGTTGACACTGATGTAATTATTCCTGCTCGCTATCTTAATACTACTGATGCAAATGAACTCTCAAAGCATTGCATGGAAGATATCGATGATACATTCGTTGACAAGGTGAAAGATGGAGACATTATAGTTGCAGGTTGGAATTTTGGTTGTGGGTCTTCAAGAGAACACGCACCGCTTGTCATTAAAACTTGCGGTTGCGGATGTGTAATTGCGAAATCATTCGCACGAATTTTCTATCGAAATGCAATCAATATTGGTTTGCCAATCCTTGAGAGCGAAGAAGCCGCAAATGAGATAGCACAAGGCGACGAAGTGAAGGTGGACTTTACAACTGGCATTATCGAAAATCTAACACAAAATAAAACTTACAAAGCTCAGCCTTTCCCTGAGTTTATTCAAGAGATTATATCGGCTGGTGGACTTCTTAAGTCAATAAAAGAGAAAGCATAAAAGAAAAATATCATGAAGAAAAACATTGCAATTATTAAAGGTGATGGTATCGGTCCAGAGATTGTGGATGCAACAATTTGTGTGCTCGACAAAGTTTGTGAGAAGTTTGACATTGAGCTTAATTATGACTATGTGGATATGGGCGGTGTGGCAATTGACAGACACGGGTGTCCTCTTCCTGACGAAACAATAAAGGTTTGCAAAGCCAGCGACTCAGTGCTGCTTGGCGCAGTTGGCGGAGATAAATGGAATGACGTTCCTGGTGACAAGCGTCCTGAAAAAGGTCTTTTGCAATTAAGAAGTGAGCTTGGTGTTTATTCCAATAATCGTCCTGCAAAAATTTGGCCTCAGCTCGCAAGTGCCTCTCCTCTTCGACAAGACATCGTAGAGCGCGGCATAGACTTTGTTATCGTCAGAGAATTAATTGGCGGCATTTATTTTGGCAAACACGAAACTACTGTTGAGGATGGCATTGAAACAGCAATCGATATCATGCCTTACAACGTGCAAGAAATAGAGCGAATTTGTCGAATCGGTTTTGCAATAGCTCAAAAAAGACAAAGAAAGCTTACTGTAGTTCAAAAATCAAACGTTCTTGACACTAGCAGACTTTGGCTAAAAGTAATTAACAACATTAAGAGTGACTATCCAGATGTTGACTTGCAAGAAATGCTAGTTGACAATGCTGCAATGCAAATTGTCAAAGATCCTTCACAATTTGATGTTATCGTTACCGAAAATATGTTTGGCGACATCTTAAGTGACGAAGCTTCTCAAATTACAGGATCTATTGGTATGATTCCATCTAGTTCACTTGGTGATTCAACTTGTGGTCTATATGAGCCAATACATGGGTCTGCGCCAGATATTGCAGGGCGCGACATCGCAAATCCGATAGGGACAATTTTGAGTGCAGCGATGATGTTTAAGTACTCGTTTGATCTCGACGCTATTAGCGATGCAATAGAAAGCTCTGTTTCGAAATATCTAGACAGCGGGTATAGAACTGCTGATATTTATACGGATGGCACAAAAAAAGTCGGCTGTAGAGAGTGCGGAGAGCTAATCGCATCTTTTTTGTAGGTCATAAGTTAAGAGAACATTATATA
>CAVFJE010000039.1:0-9167 GCA_963622845.1 Dialister sp. CAG:486 | reverse complement strand
CAGTCACACTTCCATCCGTCTTTTGCAAATCCCACGCTTGCTTTAAGCTTTCATCAATTTGCACTTGATTTGAAAGATCAGGGTCATTTGGCACATCTGCGAGTGTATAAATATAATTCGGCTGAGCATTCTCAAAGTTTTCATTTTCGTTTAATTCAAAGACAGCTTTTGAAACAGAAACATTTTCTCTAACCTTGAAAAGTGCAGTATACTCATTAATCTTTGCAGGTTGAAACTTATTGCCTTGAACAATCGATACAAGATTTGATATGGCATCAAGAGCTTGTACGCTTAAAACATCGCCATCAAAAGCAGGGTTCCTGAACTTTGCAATTACGTATCCGCTTTGATAAACTCGTCCCTCGTCAACCTCATCAATACTCTTGGACACAGGCATATCTGCGATATAACTAGCTTGTTCAAGAGACGTGAGTTTGTCAAAGGTCGATGAGTTCACTTTAGCTGTGTTCGCGCTGGTACTTGTAGAATAAGACGAATTAGTTTTGAGCATAGAGAGATGGATCGTGCATACAAGACAAACTAATACAACAAATAGTATTCCTAAAAATAATAGAGTTATCTTGTTAGAATCTTGCACTTCACATCTCTCACTCTCATTTCTCCTTTTCTACCCATATTATACTTTACATGAGAGATGTTCCACAAATTAAAAGCTATAAGTACTCCCGCTCTCGCTTAAAACGCGCTCATTGCTGCGCTAAAGACGCCAGATACTCCATTTTTGACCTCTTCGAGATCCCAACCATGAACTTGAAGTCCGCTCCACTCGGACCTGCTGGAAGTATAGTGATGAGCTGAGCCTAAAGCTTCGTTGTAGCACGTCCAAATAGCGATCTCACCACCTGAGGTGAATTGATTAGCTGCTCCATCGTCTTGCCAACCGTAGTTGTTCACCAGATTGTCGATTTCATTAGCATCAGATGTATAGTAATGCGAAGAGTGACCCAAGGCTCCAAGAGCTGAGTTATATAATCTTCTGACAACAGTCTCGGATGTGCTTGGTGCAAACCAATTGATTCCCTCACCAATCCAAAAATCTTGGTCAGACTTGCAAAGTTGCACAAAATTGTCATACTCCGACTTATTAGTTGTAAACATGTGCTCAGATGTTATCGAATTATATAGGCGATACACTGGTAAGAGTTCCTCGAACTCAACTTCAACTTCTAAAGAGTTTGAAAGCAAATTGATAGCAATAGAGGTTGTGGACGTCAAATTTTGAGCAATTGAATCAAACTCGACGCTGGTTGCATCCTCATTCATCTTTCGCTTATATTCACCATTTTCTTTTACCCAAGCGCCCTTGTTAATCAAGCTCTCACTTGTGGTAACTACAGCGCCGTTAACCTTAACAGTCTTAGGAAGCCTAAAGTTATTGCCTATCGCTTTCCCTTTAATAGTTACAGTCGCACTTTCCCCCAAACCATATTCACTTTTGTCAAACGTTATATCGTCATTTTTGTTGTTGTCACTCAAATTAATTTTCACAGATGACAATTGCTTATGACCACAGCGCGTGCATTGACCACTTTCATCATATAAATGACCGAGGGCAGCAAGATCTTCTTTGCCCTCCTCTTGACCGCAAGTACTACATTTTTGATATGAGGTGTATCCAGCTTCTGTGCAAGTTGGGGACTTGCCTTCCATCACCTCAAGTGTGTGTCCCTTGGCTTCTACAACTTCAGTCCTTGTTAGTCCACAAGCACTACATTTAAAAGTCTTCTTACCAGTTTGCGTGCAAGTGGGCTCCGTTGTCACCGTACCTTCATCCCAAACGTGATCGCAATTAACAGTCAACTTTGGATCTTGTGCAATTTCAGAGGCCGACAAGACACCGGTTTTGTCTTCCCAAAATTTATTCGCGAAGTAAGCACTATTGTTTGCTGGCGGCTCATTAGTTTGAGTGATGACGTCATTAGCATGACCACCCGAGCCTGCACTCTTCCACTCCTCATCATTTAGGAGACAGAAACTATGACCAGTCGTAGCTTGCGAGCCGTCCCAAGTTGTGTCAACCCAAAACCAATATCCTTGAATCCTAACCTTATTCCATGCATGCGAGATAATCTCTTGGCTTCCACTCAATAGATTGACTGTATTGCCTGCAACATATTTGCAATCAAGCCCAGCTTGTTCACAGAGAAATTGATAAGCATAAGAATAACCTGCGCAAACTGCCGCTCCATTTTTTATTGCGCCAAGTGCGAAATCGGAAAATTGCACGTTGAGACCATAGTTAACGTGGTCACATAACCATTCGTGCAGTGTAAGAGCAATTTGAAACTCATCACTTAAGCCCGAAATTGAAGACATCGCCTTTTCATAGTTTTCCTCAAAGTCACTAACAATTCGCTTCGACCAAGTGTATTGACTATATGTAACATTGACGGTTTTGATAGTGCCATCATCGTTAAGTTCAAGTACGGGTTGACCTGTTGTGCAATTCGTTGAAAAGAGAGAGTGAAAACGAATCATTGCATATACAGACGTCGCTCCCGCGGCAAAAGTCTGACCATTGTTGCTTGTATATACGATGTCCTCCGGCTTGATTTTTATATCAGAAACGTCAATGTTACTTTCACAATGGAGTAACTTGTTGTACAGTCGTGCCTGGAATTGTTCATATTTTGTGTCATCTTTTGGTGTAAAAATGTCATTAATTATGATCCGCTGATACCCACATGTCGGACATACTCTTTGAGTGTCTGATTCATAATCGTGAGCTTCCTCATTAAATTGTCCCTTATCCTCGTCAGGACAACCAGGGTCTTGACAAACAAAAGCATGCTCGTCATCGCTAATCGATTGCCACTCATAAGAATGTTCGTGCTCTGTGGCACCGCTGCTAGACCAAAGCCATCCACCACTCTCATTTCTAGTCCAAATAGTGCCACTACTGCCACCACTTGAAGTAAAAGAATTTGCAGATGAGTTCGGTGCATTAATGTAGACATAATCAGTGATCGGTGTGTTCAGGTGAAAGAAATTCATCGTGTCACCAAAGACGACATTAGTCGTACCAACAACGTCTTTTGTAACGCTAAGCGTCTGTTTAAGGTCAGAAGATTTGCCGAGCGCCAGCGTGCCTCCACCGTTGAAGTTGTATACGGTCGTATCTCCAAGAACACCAGCGATAAGTGTTGCACCAGCATCTACTCCCAGACCTTGTTGAGCTCCAGCCAAAATTGACCCAGCACCATTCGACTTAATCTTGAAAGCGCCTGATTTTACATAGAGAGATCTAATTGTGTCTAGAGTCACTGAGTCAGTCAAATTACTTGAGCCATTGTAATTGACGATGACTTTATTGTTAGCTCCTGTCTCGCCATAGACAGTATTAATTGTAGAACCATAAAGGTTGATGATTTGGTTCATCGATGATACGCAATATTTATTGGACACTGGCACAATCTCATCGGCATTGCCTTGCCCTCTGCTCTCGTAGGCGCCGCATGCATACACAACTCTATTAGCAGCTGTATCACTAATCTTTGTGCAAGAAGAATCAATATTTAGTGTCGTTCCTGAGTAATACCAAATCGCACTTTGTGCCTCGCCATTAGAGGAGTCGTCAAATTGACCAAGAATTATCTTGCCAAGATCATTGTTTCCCTTAATCGTGACTTGTTGGTTGTATCCTCGAGCTGGAATTGATGAGCCAGCTGAGTTTCCTGCATTAGAAGAGTTAATGATCTGCCCCAAAACCACATGGATGTTAAGCTCGTTGCCGCCCAGTCGAGTTACATTTTCAAGCTCAAGAGAGTGACCGTTTGCAAAAATCCCATTTCTGATAGTATTTCTAAATGTAAGTTGCACATCTTTCAGTGTCAATGGCGCACCCAAAACTATGCCTGCATGAGACAGAGAAATCTTTGCGTTTTGAATAGTTATCGAAGCGTTGTTGACTAGTGGAGTGTCGTCACTTGGCTGTGGAGTTGTAATCTCTTTGCCTTGCAAGTCGATCACATCTCCTGCACTTGCAGAAGATAGAGCTGTCATGAACTCCTCAGAAGTCGAGACATACTTTATAGTACTTGCTGAAGCTATGCGAATTTGACTTAAGGAAGTTGCAGGCACTAGCGCCATACACAAAATCACAGATAAAATAATTGCAAGAGTCTTGTTCGACCATCTATTAGCCATCTAAATGATTTCCTCTCTCTCTCTCTCTCTCTTTTATATAAGCACCCTAAGACTTCCGTGCATTAGCTGCCCCGAATTAAACTACGAGAGTGCCTGGCTCTGTTGACTTAGTAACCCAAGTGTTTGAACCAACAGTACAACCGTCTCCTATAAAAGTATCTCCGCCTAAAATCGTTGCATTTGCATAGATGACAACGTTGTTGCCAATATTAGGATGGCGCTTGCCTCCTTTAACTGGATTGCCATCCTCGTCCTTTTCAAAAGACTTCGCTCCAATCGTCACACCTTGGTAAATCTTGACGTGATCACCGATGACAGCAGTCTCACCAATTACAATACCTGTTGCATGGTCTATGCAAAAAAACTCTCCAATCTTTGCGCCAGGATTGATATCAACACCAGTCTTTTGATGGGCAAATTCGCTAATCATACGAGGTATGATAGGTATTTTTTGTTGATAGAGCTCATGGGCCACGCGATAACAAAATGTTGCAAAGTAACCTGGATAACAAAGCACAATTTCCTTAAATGAAGTGGCTGCTGGGTCGCCATCATAGATAGCTTTGATGTCTTTGTTGAGCATCTCTAACATCTTTGGCAACTTTTGAAGAAGAGATTCAACTACAACTTCAGCAAAACTCTTCGATTCATCTTCAGTTTTGCCTACTTCGCAAAGTGCTATGACAATCTCGGTCGTTAAATTGCGTTTTAGTGCAGCAATGAGCTCCATGCCACTCCTTTTGTCATTGAAAACTTCAGGATACATAAGAGCTTGCACGTCTTTTATTATCTCTTGAACAACGTCTCTATGAGGCGCTGTGCCATCCCCGACAACGCAAGGATGGCGATTGCTTTTTATTTCCTCTAAAAGTGTTTCGTAGTTCATAGCAATCTTCCTTTCGCTTTTGTCTCAAGATTTCTAAAAACTACCCATTATTTTCTAATCTTGGAATAGTGCAGTTGACAGATATCTATCGCCAGAATCAGGAATGACAACAACAATGTTCTTGCCCTTGTTCTCTGGGCGTTTTGCAACTTCGATACCAGCCCAAACTGCCGCACCTGAAGAGATGCCTACAAGAACACCTTCTACAGCTGTGAACTCTCTTGCAAAATTGAGTGCATCTTCATTTTCTGCTTTCACAACTTCGTCGATGACACTTCTGACGAGCACATCAGGAACAAATCCCGGGCTGATTCCTTGGATAACATGTTTTCCAGGCTCGCCACCGCTGATTACAGGAGAGGCTGCAGCTTCAACTACAACAACTTTAAAGTTAGGATTTTTCTCTTTCATGTATTTTCCAACGCCTGTTGCTGTTCCGCCCGTTCCAGCGCCAGAAATTAGAATGTCTGCTTTACCTGAAAGAGCTTCATCAATCTCTTTTCCTGTCGTTGAGTAATGTATTTTCCAATTTGCAGGGTTGCTAAATTGAGAAGGTATAAATGAATTAGGCGTTTCAGCTGCGATCTCTTCAGCTTTAGCAATTGCGCCCTTCATTCCAGCGCCGCCATCCGACAAAACAATCTCTGCTCCATATGCCTTAATGAGAGCTCGTCTTTCAACGCTGAAGGTCTCAGGCATAACGATGATAACGCGATACCCCTTGTTAACACCGACTGCAGACAGCCCAATTCCAGTGTTTCCACTAGTTGGCTCTATAATAACTCCTCCAGGCTTGAGTGATCCATCACTCTCGGCGGCTTCAATCATAGCTAGCGCAATCCTGTCTTTTACAGAACCACTCAAGTTGAAAAGCTCCAGCTTTCCATATAGGTTTGCTTCCAAGTTGTATTTTTCTTTTAGCTTGCTAAGCTCTAGAAGTGGAGTATTGCCAATAAGATCACTTGCTGTTTTTACTATGTTAGTCATTTTATGTTCTCACTTTCTTTATTTATTTAGGATATTGTTGGCTTCAAGCCATCCATCTGGCATGCCGGTATCAAGTCCAGCCTTTTCATCAACTACCAATGCGTACATCTCTTCTCGATTAAGAAGTTCTACCATCGCATCAGTCAATTGGATTTCTCCACCGGCACCAGGTTTCGTTTTGCTCAAAATTTCCATCACTTGCGGGGACAAGAGATAGCGACCGAAGATGGACAAGTTTGTGGGTGCGTCTTGAAGTTTTGGCTTTTCTACAAGTGAAGTTACTCGCCAAACAGACTCATCAATCTGCTCCCCGCCCATAATGCCGAGACGCTCAATTGAGCTCTCTGGCACAGGCATAACAGCGATGACACTTGCTCCGCCATGTTCATCGCTCACCCGCTTCATCTCTGGTAGCATTTTGAAATCTGGTACCAAAACGTCTCCCAAAAGTACAAAGAAAGGATCATCATCTATCTCGTCAGCGGCACAATGAATTGCATGACCGAGCCCGAGCGCTTCTTCTTGGTAGACATATGAAACAGGCAAGCTTCCGGCGTGCTCAACGCTGTCAGCCAGCTTGCCCTTGCCCATACATCGCAAATGCTCCTCTAGCTTTTCATCCTTTTCGAAATGCTTTTCGATTGCAACTTTGTCATGCGAATTGACGATAACAACTCCGTCTGCTACTTCAAGAGCTTCTTCAACAACCCATTGAATAGCAGGCTTGCCACCAACAGGCAACATCTCTTTCGGTACAGCTTTAGTTATCGGTAAAAATCTAGTGCCAAGACCAGCAGCTGGAATGATTGCTTTCATTATTCTTTTCAACTCCCCATAATAGAGTTCCACGGCTTCACGAAATTTATTATTACACAAAAAATAAAATTGATGCCTGTCATATTTTTTGAGAATGGCAAAAATTAACATAAAAAAACCCGCCCACTTGAAACAAGGGGCGGGTACATTGTTTTATGAAACTTTATTCGTAAAAGGTATATCTCTTAGCTAAGAGCTTTCTTGAGGCCCTCCATTTGGCGGCTACCCAAACCTTGAAGACGACGGCTTTCCATGATGCCTAGCTCTTCCATGAGTTTCTCAGCCTTAACTTTGCCATAACCAGGAACTGCATTAATGAATGACTTCACTTTCATGCGTCCAATAATTGGGTCTTTAACGTCTTTCAAAACATCAACTGGCTTAGTGATACCCATAGAAATCTTCTTTGTGATCTCACTGCGCTTTGCTCTGACCTCTCTAGCTTTCTCAAGTGCTGCTTGACGCTGCTCAGGTGTCATTGTTGGTGCTGGCATTTCAATACCTCTTTCTTTCTAACTTTGTTCGTCTCTTTGATTTTACTTAGAGTAAAACGAACTGCCGAATTAAATAATTTATTCTAGACCCGTTTTTGTCGTGCATTTCATTTATGTTTGAGCCATAAAACAACTTAGAATATATTACCAAACTTTCCCACTTGTTAACTATTTTTTTTCTAAAAAAAGGATTACAGTGGAAAAATAATAGATTACCTGCTACTCTTCTGAACTTGCTAGCGGAGAAGGTAGCGAATACGTACGTGCCCCATACTCTTGATCTAGCGTGTGAAGAGACATTTGTTCACTACCGAATAACTTCATCTTTGTAATCATTGTAGATGCGTTGTCTTCCTCTTCCATTTGCTCGTCGATAAACCACTTGAGAAATTGGCAAGCACGATAATCTTTAACTGCCTCTGCTGCTTCATAGATTTTGTTGATAAGATCCGTTACATACTTCTCATGCTTCAAAGCCTCTTCTAGAGGACCCATAAAATCGCCACTCTCAAACTTACCATGAGGCTCGTCAATTGCCTTAAGAATTGGCACTTCACCATTTTCTAGCAAGTACTTTCTAAAGATAAGTGCGTGGTCTCGCTCCTCAGCAGCTTGAATCATGAAGTAATTAGCGTAGCCTTCAAGCCCTTCATCTTCATAAAAATCTGCAAATTGCATATATAGATAAGCAGAATAAAGTTCTTTGTTGATCTGGTCGTTGATTAGTTCATACACCTTTTTGTCCATATTGACCTCCTCTATAACACGCAAACAATGCTATGTGTTAGAATTACACTAAATTCATTTTATCGCACTTATTGATATTTCAAGAGCGTGCAACATGCAAAAGAGGGGATTGTGTGTCTTTTTTAGATTTTGACAAGCTTTGTGATCGTGTTTATACTGATGCGTGCAGCAAACATCTCTTTGATAAACAGACGCCTCTTTTAATAATGATATCGGGAGGCAGCGACTCAACTGCAATGGCATATATCTTCTCGTTCTTAAGAGATGAAGGGAAGATTGAGAATATTGCTGCTTTGCATGTAAATCACCAACTAAGAGACAACGATAGTGATGAGGACGAGCGATTTGTTGATGAGCTGTGCAGCAATTTGAACATTCCTCTTTATAAAGTAAGCCTTGATATAAATGCTATCGCTGCAAGTGCAAAAGACAACATCGAAGCCTGTGCAAGGCGGGAGCGCTATATTGCAGCGGCTGAAGCTCTTGATTCGTTTTGCCAACATTTAAGTGTGCCTTATCACCAAGGGCGAATCATCTCTGCGCACTCACTTGACGACAGAATAGAAAATTTCTACATGAGATCAATTGTGGGAACTGGTCCGGGTGGTTTTAGAGCGCTGAGATATCGCAATGGCAATATCATTCACCCTTTGCTAGATTACAAAAGATGTGAACTTCAAGACTTAATAAGAGAGCTCGACTCTAACAGATTCGTTATCACCACAGATGCTTCAGGTGAGAGATGGAGAGTTGACGCGACGAACATGCACACGGACAGATTCCGAGCTTACGTTCGTCATAAAATGATGCCAATTGCAGTAGGTTGGAACGAGTCACTATATGAGACGCTTCGTCGCACAATGAATTTGATCGGTGACGAGGACGACTTTATGGAAGACATGGCGCATTCTTTGATAGAGACGGCAGTCGAATTTGATTATGAAGTTCCAAGTTTTAAACTGTTGCCAGAATTTTGCCTCGCGCATAAATGTATTCAAAAAAGAGCAATATTTTCGCTTCTCTCTGAGTTTATAGGGCAAGACTCGCGTGTTGAGTCTATCGCGGTTGAC
>CAVFJE010000038.1:0-4768 GCA_963622845.1 Dialister sp. CAG:486 | reverse complement strand
GAGCAAGTAAGATCTGCATCTACAGCGACAACATCTACACCACTATCTGCAAGCTCTACAAGAGTTGCACCTAGAGCTTCTCTTGTTGCGTTTAATTTGTCTTCATTAATATCTAGATATTTACTAATCATTACTAAAACAACTTTCTCGATTAACTATTTTTACGCACAATTCGTAATTTCTGAAATAGCACTTTTTACTTGTTCTTCATTAGGTGCTTTGCCATGCCAAGATGGATTATTTTCCATAAATGACACACCTCTACCCTTAATTGTCTTTGCTACAACACATTTAGGTCGTCCCGAGCAATCTTGTTTTGCAGAGGCAAGAACTTCACAAATCTCATCATAATTATGACCGTCGAGATCATAGACTTTCCATCCAAATGATTCAAACTTGTCTCTTAAATTCCCGATTGACATTACATCATCCACCGCACCATCTATTTGAAGTCCATTGCAATCAACAATAGCTATCAAGTTGTCAAGATTATATTGAGAAGCAAACATTGCTGCCTCCCATACTTGACCTTCTTGACACTCACCATCGCCTAGTATCGTAAATACAGTTTCACTTGTATTTTGAATCTTAAAACCAAGCGCCTCACCGCACGCGATAGAGAGACCTTGACCGAGCGATCCAGTTGAAACTTCTACACCTGGACATTTATGCATATCAGGGTGACCTTGCAATATAGAACCTAGTTTCCTAAGCGTAAAGAGCTCTGCGCGATCAAAACATCCAACATGAGCAAGAGTTGCGTAAAGTGCTGGGGCTGCGTGACCTTTAGAGAGGATGAAACGATCTCTAAAATCTCCCTCACGCGTCATAATATTGCAAAAATATAGACATGCAAGAATATCTATACAAGAAAGTGAGCCGCCTGGGTGACCACTTTTGGCCTTGCCTATCATCTCTATAATGTCGCATCGCAAATCTTTACACAAATCTTTAATTTCGCTATTATTCAATTTATCTCTCTCTCCTCACTTAGAAAATAAATTATCTAGACGCCATAAATTTATGATAACCGATAACAAACTCATCTATGTCACCATCTAAAACTCCACTTGTATCAGACGTTTCTATTTCAGTTCTCGTGTCTTTAACAAGTTGAAAAGGATAAAGCACATAGTTTCTTATTTGCGAGCCCCAAGCGTTTTCCATCCGCTCTCCTCTGAGCTCACAAATCTCATCTGCCCGCCTCGCTTCCTCGAGCTCATATAGCTTGCTCTTGAGAACAGACATTGCAGCTTCTTTGTTTGATAATTGACTTTTTTCGTTTTGACAAGTCACAACAATTCCTGTTGGAATATGAGTAATTCGAACTGCTGAGTCGGTAGTATTAACGCATTGTCCACCTGGTCCACTTGATCGATATACATCAATTCTAAGATCGTTTTGGTCAATGTTAACTTCGATATCATCAGGCAATACGGGCAACAGTTCGACTGAAGCAAAAGTCGTATGCCTTCTCTTCTTAATATCAGTTGGAGAAATCCTCACCAGACGGTGAACACCAATTTCTGACTTGAGCATTCCATAGGCATTCTTGCCATCTATTTGCAAAATTGCTCGATCAAGACCTATCTTTTCTCCTCTGACAACGTCAAGTGCTTTGACATCCCAATTTTTGATGTTGCAATAATGTACATACATTCTATATAGCATCTCTGTCCAATCTTGCGCTTCAAAACCGCCTTGACCAGGGTTAATAGATAGAATTGCACTTCCGCTATCGAACTTTCCTGTAAACCAAGACTCAACTTCAAGAGAATTTATCGCACTTTCCAATTGATTTAGGTCATTGACAAACACATCCCCAAAAGTTTCGTCTTCAACGCTGAGTTCAAAAGCGCACTGTGCATCATCGTACAACTTGCACGCCTCGCTGTATCTCTCAAGTGTCACATTGTTGTCACTAATTTTCTTCGAAATTTTGGTAGCTTTTTCAACGTCATCCCAAAACCCAGGAGCCTCACTATCTTTAGTTAGAGCTGCATTTTCAGACTTAAGATCATCTATGTGACAACATGACTTTAGATCGTCAAGCCTTATTTTTAACTCACTTAAATTTTTAGGCGCCATGGCACTTTTTGAACTTCTTTCCACTACCGCATGGGCAAGGGTCATTTCTGCCGACATTAGAGAAAATGTCTTCTTTGTCCTTTACATATGTTTGCGGTTTGTCAGCACTAGGCTTTGGAGGGGTAGGTCCAGCAACAGACTTCATCTGTGCACTAGCACTCTTTAACGTTGATTCATTTAGCGCCTGCTCTGGAGAGTTATAAGTCATCTCTTTTGGTTGACTCTCTGGCTCTTCAATTCTAACAGCAACTTCAATACGAAGAAGAGTTTTTAGGTAATCTACATACATCGTAGCTGTCATATTTTGAAAAGCGATGTATGCTTCTTCTCTATATTCAACAAGCGGATCTCTTTGTCCAACGGCTCTAAGACCTATGCCAGTCTTTAGATAATCCATCTCACTTAAGTGAGCCATCCATCTGACATCGATCATTCGAAGCATAATTTGGCTAGAGAGGTTAGAGAAAGCCTCCTTGCCAAGTATCTCTTCTTTCTCATTGAGTATGGAAGTCATATATTCAACAAGTTTGTCTTGTACAAAGAACGCATCATCATCGTGATCAAGATCATCGACTCTAAAATCATCTTTGCCAGTCATATCTTGAACCCAAAGCTCAAGTGCTTTTGTATCCCAAAGACCATCTTCGCCGCCTAAGAGGCAATCGTCAATTTGTGCCGAGATAGCATCCTCGATGATTTCTGGAATTCTCTCAGAGACGTCTTTGCCATCAAGAATTCTATTTCTCTCACCATACGTTGCTTTTCTTTGCTCGTTCATGACATCGTCATATTCAAGAACATTTTTACGTGCTGAGAAGTGCATTTGCTCAACTGTTCTTTGTGCCGACTCAATCGCTTTAGAGACCATCGACGCTGAGATTGGCATGTCGTCTTCTTGACTAGTTTTTTCCATCATGCCACCAATTTTTTCCATGCGCTCTCCGCCAAAAAGACGCATCAAATCGTCTTCTAGAGAAAGATAGAATTGGGTGACACCAGGATCTCCTTGTCTACCTGCACGTCCACGCAACTGATTGTCGATACGTCTCGATTCATGACGCTCTGTGCCAATCACACAAAGTCCTCCTGCCGACAAGACCTTTTGTTGCTCTCTCTCGCAAATTTCATTTGCCTCGTTGCGTGCTTTTTCTAGCAACTCCTCACTTACATATTGCTCGTTTGCTTGACCTTCCTCATCGAACTCTTCAGCATCTGGATCATAGCCGCGCTCTCTTAAGAAATCTAGAGCCATAACGTCAGCGTTGCCACCAAGTATGATGTCAGTACCACGACCAGCCATGTTAGTAGCAATCGTGACAGCACCGACTCTGCCAGCTTGCGCGATGATATTAGCTTCACGTTCATGATTTTTAGCGTTTAGTGTCTCATGCCTAATGCCACGTTTGTCGAGCAAGCGTGATAATTTCTCGGAAGTTTCAATCGAAACTGTACCGATTAGGCAAGGCTGACCTTTGCTATTGCGCTCTGCAACATCATCTGCAACGGCTTTAAACTTGCCTTCAATTGTGCGATAAATAAGATCATTTCTGTCATCTCTGATTACAGGTTTGTTTGGCGGAATTGAAAATACAGGTAATTTGTAGATTTGCCTAAACTCTGCATCCTCAGTCATAGCAGTACCTGTCATGCCAGATAGCTTATCGTACAACCTAAAGTAGTTCTGTAAAGTAATGGTAGCAAGCGTTTGGTTTTCGTCCATGACTTTAACATGCTCTTTTGCCTCAATTGCTTGGTGCAAGCCTTCACTGTAGCGTCTGCCTTCCATAATACGACCTGTAAACTCGTCAACAATTTTGACTTCACCGTCAACCACAACATAGTCAACGTCTCTATGGAACAAAAATTGTGCCTTGAGTGCTTGTTGAAGATGATTAGCAAGAGCACCACTCGGGTCGTCGTAGAGATTTTCAATATCGAGCATATTTTCAATCTTAACAAGACCAGTATCTGTTGCAGTTATCGTCTTTTTTGCTTCATCCATGTCGAAATCTTCATCTTTAATAAGACGAGGCATAACTTGCGCGAACTTTTTATACATCTCGGCTGCTTGCGTACCAGGTCCAGATATGATAAGTGGAGTTCTCGCTTCGTCGATCAAAATAGAGTCAACCTCGTCTACGACACAAAAGCTATGTCCCCTTTGCACGCGCATGTCGGCTCTTCCAACCATGTTATCACGCAAATAATCAAATCCAAATTCAGAGTTAGTTCCATAAGTGACATCAGCTTGGTAAGCGGGTCCTTTAGCACTAGGCATCATTCCATTTTGAATTAGACCGACCTTCATATCCAAGAATTTATAAATTCTTCCCATCCACTCAGAGTCACGCTTAGCAAGATAATCATTAACTGTTACGATATGTACATTTGTACGCGGAATTGCATTTAGGTAACCTGCCAAAGTTGACACAAGCGTTTTACCTTCACCAGTTTTCATCTCAGCGATTTCCCCAGCATGAAGGCTCATTCCACCGATTAATTGCACGTCAAAATGGCGAAGACCTATAGTTCTTCTGGAGGCTTCTCTCACCGCAGCAAAAGCCTCGGGCAAGATATCGTCTAGCTTCTCACCGCCGTCAAAACGAGATCTAAACTCGTCTGTTTTGGCTCTAAGCTCACTGTCAGAGAGAGCTAGAAATTGCTCTTCTAAGTCGTTAAT
>CAVFJE010000037.1:0-5107 GCA_963622845.1 Dialister sp. CAG:486 | reverse complement strand
CTCTATTCCATTGTAGAGCACAATCTGCAGTTGAAAAAGTTCCAGAAGGTATACCTGCTTCAACTATTAAAGTTGCCTTTGCAAGGGAAGCGATGAGTCTGTTTCTCGCACGATGAGTATAAGGAAGCGCCTTAAATTCGGGCTCATTTTCGCTCACAACAGCTCCTCCACTATCAATGATTTTTTGAAACAGCTCAAAATGCCGTCTCGGGTAGTAATTCTTGTAACCACTTCCTATAAAGGCAACAGTTCGACCTCCCGCATCAATACACGAAGATTGCGATGCTGCGTCGCACCCTAGAGCTCCGCCGGATATTATGGTGATTGAATTTTGTGCGGCAAGCTTTCCGAAATGTCGAGCACAAGATAGACCATAAGGAGTTGCCTTTCTAGCACCGATAATAGCAAGTCCTTCTTGCAAAGCATCTTTGTTGCCAATTCCATATAACCTTTTAGGTGGGTCGTCCAAGTCTCTAAAAGGCTGCGGATAGGTCGCACTATAAGTGTCAAGTTCCCACGTCTCTCCTTTAAGTTGTTTTGCAGGCAAGGACGAATTTGTGTAACTCATAGACCACCAACTCCGTCTCTAATTCGAAAACCAAGTGCCTCGCTGACGTGATTTATGCCAACTGATTGCGATTGTCCAAGGTCAGCAATAGTTCTTGCTACTCTAAGGGTGTTGACAAGCGCTCTGCCACTCATGGAATTTTTCTCTGCCATAGCTATAACAAAATTGTGAGTATCTTGAGCTAAACCACACGATTCAACTATCATCTTCGAGCTCATCTTCTCTTGCGATTTCAGGAACGGTTGATCAAAGAGTGTCTTTCGGCCATCTTTAGCGGACTTTGAAAGACGATAATTTATAAACTCTCTAGCTTGCAGAACTCCTTGCCTAAGAGTGTCTGAATCTGTTCCATGACCAGAATCGAGAACCTTTGATGGCTTTAACCTGTGTACATCAATCTGTATATCAATTCTGTCGATTAGAGGTCCTCCTATTCTACCCTGATATTTTCTTATTGAGACTTCTGAGCAGCTACACTTGTGTTCTATATCGCCATAATAACCACAAGGACAAGGGTTAGATGCTGCGATTAACATGAAGCGAGCAGGAAATGTGACGTTGCCCTCCGCTCTTGTCAAGCACACGCGACCCGATTCCATAGGCTGCCTTAGCACTTGGAGAGTTGATGGCTTAAATTCAGCAAGTTCGTCTAAAAACAGAGCTCCACAATGGGCAAGCGTCACTTCGCCTGGTCTAAGCGGCGTACCTCCTCCTATAAGTCCTGCAGTTGTTGCAGAGTGATGCGGGTGTCTAAATGGTCTTCGACCCTTTAATATTGGACTTATGTCCTCACCAGCGACAGAGTGAACTACGGCAGCCTCTAACATCTCTTCAGTCTCAAGTGGTGGCAGAATCGTGACCATCCTGCTTGCAAGCATCGTTTTTCCAGAACCAGGTGGTCCTACCATGAGGATACCGTGAGATCCTGCAACAGCAATTTGAGCAGCTCTCTTTGCGATGTCATGCCCTGCCACATCTCTAAAATCAGGAGCATCGCTAGCAGATGCACAAGTCTCAATCTTAGAAGCTCTAACAACGGGTAATTGTTCGCTAACCGCAATATCTCTTAGATGTTCTAGTTTCCTATG
This sequence comes from Dialister sp. CAG:486, assembly GCA_963622845.1. Taxonomy (GTDB): domain Bacteria; phylum Actinomycetota; class Coriobacteriia; order Coriobacteriales; family Eggerthellaceae; genus CAVFJE01. The sequence continues at coordinate 3,451 of CAVFJE010000037.1, read as the reverse complement.
AATAACATCCTCAATCGGAACTGTCTCTCTTCCAGCACTGATCAATTCTGCACCAATTTTTTTCGCACAAATTCCATATGCTAGAGTTCCTGGAACGCTTCTCACAGCACCGTCTAGACCGAGTTCTCCTACAAATAGACGGTTATCTATAACTTCTAAATCAATCTGACCTGTGCATGCTAGTACACCGAGTGCTATAGGAAGATCAAAGCCAGTTCCTTTCTTCTTGATATCAGAAGGCGCAAGATTGACGACGACTTTTTTGTTAGGCATCTTAAAGCCTGCAGCTTTTATTGCCGTTCTTACCCGCTCTTTAGATTCTTGAGTTGCGACATCAGCTTTACCAACTATCAACATTCCAGGTAAGCCATCGCTAATTGAAACTTCTACCTTTACTGGGATTGCTTCTACACCTCTGAGTGCAGCTGAGTTAATTGCAATATGCGCTGCCATAGAGATCACTCTTCCACGCCAAAAGCATTGACATGATGCCTAAGCATCGCACGATTGTCATCAATTGGCACTACTGATATAACGTCAAAACGCACTGAAAGATCAGAAAAGCTTTCCTGAGCAAGGTAGGAAAGAGCAATGTTTTCATATTTTGCTCTCTTGTTTCTGTCAACAGCCTCGCAAGGAAAACCTTGGGCTAGAGTTGATCTTGTCTTGACCTCAACAAACACAAGATCTTCGTCGTCAAGGGCAATTATGTCGGCTTCACCATAGTTACATCTCCAATTTTGCTCTAGGATTTTATATTGCAAACGCTTTAAGTAATCGCTTGCACACCGCTCCCCTCTTGCCCCAAGAGATTTATTTTTAACACCTTGAGGTGGAATCTCTAAACATGCTTCTCCCATATGTTTTGCCTCCAAATCTTAAAAAATTTGGCAATCTGTCGGCAAATATAACGAGTGACTTTTATAAAAAGATCGCTTTTCTTAATTTATGATGATACACATTGAGGGTCTTATAAACAACATGAATCTTTCAAAATCATCCAAAGAGTGTCAATGTTAAGCTTTCTTTATTGAAGTTTGCCTCTCCCACAGCTTTGAATAATCTCCACCCGCAGATACTAGATTTGCATGAGTGTCATCTTCAACAATCTTGCCATTTTTAAGAACTACAATTCTGTCTAAACTTGCAACCGTTGATAGACGATGTGCAACTACAATAGTTGTTCTGCCTTTCATGAGTCTTATAAGAGCTTCTTGAACGCTCGCCTCCGACTCAGAATCTAGAGCACTCGTTGCCTCGTCTAGTACTAGAATCGGAGCATCGATTAACATCGCTCGTGCAATAGCTATTCGCTGCCTTTGTCCGCCTGAGAGCTTCACACCTCTCTCCCCTGTTAAAGTGTCAAATCCTGCTGGCAAAGAGTCTATGAATTCTAATGCATTAGCTGCATTTGCCGCTTCTCTAATTTCTTCAATCGTCGCTCCTGGCTTTCCATAAGCAATGTTTTCAGCGATTGTTCTATGAAATAGAAGAGGTTCTTGTGGCACATAAGCAATCTGCCTGCGAAGAGATTGTTGTGTTACGTCTGCAACGTTTTGTCCATCAACTAGGATTTGTCCTTCTTGTATATCTGCAAGTCGAAGCAGCAATTTTGTTAACGTAGTTTTGCCTGACCCACTGACTCCTACTAAACCCACTCTTTGACCTGCAGAAATTTCTAGATTAAAATGGTCGAACACCACAGTCTTTGCTCCACCGTCCGAATAAGAAAAGCCAATGTCTTTGAATTGAACTCGACCTTCTCTCACCTCTAGAGGCATGGCATCTTGCTTGTCTGCAACAAGGCGGGGTTCATCAAGAACTTCAGTCATAGCAGCAGCATCTCCAAATGCCTTATTTTGACGCTCAAGTGCTGAAGCGATAAAGTTGAATTGATTAGTCATCGTGTAAGTGTATGTGAACATCATAACGAGTGTACCGGGCGTAATGTTGAACCATGTGGCACCGCCACACATAAAAACTCCAGCAGTCGACATGATGATGAGAGCAATAATTGCTGTTGTTACACCTCTTGCCATTGACGCTTTCATTCGAATAGAGTCACGCTCCATAACGGTCGTTGCGGCTTCGTCAAAAGTTTTGCGCTCAAAATCTTCTCTTCCGCAAGTTTTGACAGCCAAAATATTAGTTACAGCATCGCTAAGTTCGCCAGACATCGTGTTGTACGACTCGGATGCTTTTTCGTTGAGCTTGAGAATGCGCTTGTACATTCTATAAGAGATAACGCCATAACAAAGTAGTATTGTAAATAAAATCAAAACATAGACTGGAACGAGTGGAGCAAGAAGAACACACGTGCAAATAATGCTCATCGTGATTGGAATAATGGGAAAATAGATATTTTGTATCATCGTTGAGTACCCGCTCAAAAACTTTGAAGTTGCGCTTACTAGAGAGCCGCCATGTTTGTTTGCGTGAAAAGCGATGCTTTGATTTGAAAGGCAATCGAAACACATGATAGACAAGTCGTAACTTACCAAGATTTCTAGTTTCGCTCTTGTGTAATCTTGTAATTTCGAGCCCATTTGTCCAAAGAAGTTGATAGCAATTAGAGCTAGAAGATATGGCGCATAGACCTCTACAAGTTGAGACTGGCTAACTACTCCTTGACTTACACGATCAACGATGAGACCCATGATATATGGATTTCCATAAGTCATACATCCACAAAAAGTAGCAGTAGAGAGTATTAATCCCAAGAAGTATCCGATATGGTTTCTCGTTGCTTGCCAATAATAGAACAGAGACCTCATTGTGACAGACTTATTCTTTTCATTTTTCACAGCTCTAGCTCGTCCTTCCTATAGAGAAGATAATTTACACTGTGTTAATTATAATAGCAATCGTTCCTTTTTCAAGCCCAATTAATATTGAATTATCGGTTGATTCGTTTGACAGGCATAAAGATCCAGAAGCATCAATGTCGGCATCATCGGCTTCATACTTGAGCCCGCGAATGGAAAGACCTTTACAAGGAGAGATGACAGGCATCAGCGAAACGGTTGCAGGTTTCTTTGTGGTATACCCGCTTAAGTCAGCTTTTTTGAAATATCCCTCCCCGCTTAAAAACACTATCGTTTCGGCAATTCCATACATTTCGACATCGCAACCGCGGCTACTAGCAATTGCACAAGCTCTAATTGCGGCGATCGTGTGATCTAGTCTTGCCCCCAGAGCTCCAAAAACTCTGAACTTTCGATATCCATCTGAATAGAGTTTCTTGAGTGCTAATTCAAGGTCTGACTCATCTTTATCTTTTGGATAGACGAAGCAATTGATGTCTGAGGGCTCGTAACCAAGAGAATCGAAGTCGCCGAGCACGATGCCTGGCATAAATTTAAATTTTTGACAGGTAGCATAGCCGCCGTCTACTGCCACGAGAAAATTGATGCCTGGCATCTTTTTTAATTCTCGAAATTTTGAGACAGAG
>CAVFJE010000036.1:0-2602 GCA_963622845.1 Dialister sp. CAG:486 | reverse complement strand
GCGATGAGCAAATGGATAATTTTAAGTCTAACATTATCCCTAAATTTTCTCCAGATGAGGCATCTGATTTTAAGGTAGTAAGCATCGATAGGAGAGATGGAATTAAGTTATATCTAGAAAAAGATGCATGGGTAATGATGCGACCTTCTGGCACGGAGCCTTTGATTAGAATTTATGCTGAAGCACAGACATGTGAAGAGGTTCAAAGCCTCCTCGAATGGGCGCAAAGCGTAATTTGCGAGTAATGATATAAAAGATAAAAGGTTATTTTTTTATGACAACAACTGCTATAGTTCTTTGTGCTGGAAAAGGGACTCGAATGATCTCTGATAAGCCAAAGGTCTTGCATGAAATTTTGGGCAAACCGCTCCTTAGATATGCCGTAGATACTTTGAAGTGCGCAGGTGCGTCAGAAATAGTAAGTGTTGTCGGTTTTGGAAAAGAGCAAGTTGAGCCTTATCTGAGTGACACAAAGATCGCTTATCAAGACAAAATGCAAGGTACAGCTGACGCAGTCAAGTGTGCACTAGATGCTTTTGAAATATCGTCAGGGTCTGTAGTTATTACATATGGAGATTGTCCTTTAATAACGTCTGAAACGCTTATATCTTTAGTTCGCAAAAGAGAAGAGAAAAGCTCAGCTCTTGTTATATGCACTTTCAAGACTGATGATCCTACTGGCTATGGACGCATTGTAAGAGATTCTAGCGGCCGTATAATAAAAAATATCGAAGAGAAAGATTGCAGCGACGTTGAAAAGAAAATCAGAGAATGTAATGCTGGTTTTTATTGCTTTGAAAGTGAAGCACTAAAATACGCCATCTCTGAGATTGATAACAAAAATTCTCAAAAGGAGTTTTACCTAACCGATGCAATTGAGATTTTAGTATCTCAGGGTAAAGCCGTAGACTCTTATCAAATCGATGATACAACAGAGCTTTTAGGTGTTAACTCTCGCACTCAACTTGCACAAGCTTCAAAAATTCTTCAAATGCGTACGAATAACAAGTTAATGGAGAGTGGCGTTAGTTTCTTTGACGTGGCTACTACTTACGTTTCTCCAGATGCAAAAATAGAGCCAGACGTAGAGATTTGGCCTAATACATACATTCTTGGCAATTCAAAGGTTGGCACGCGTTCCATTGTTGGACCTAACTCACGTTTAATCGATACTAAGGTTGGGAAGGACTGCATAATTGACGAGACGATCTCTATTAGTGCAATTATTGAAGATGGAGTGACGTGTGGTCCTCGTTGTTATCTTCGAAGCGGAACTCATCTTTGTAAGAATTCTAAAGCTGGCACTTGCGTTGAGATTAAAAACTCAACCCTTGGAGAGGGAAGCAAAGTTCCACATTTGTCCTATGTTGGTGATACGCAGATCGGAAGCGGAGTAAACCTAGGTGCAGGCACTATAACGTGCAACTATGACGGTTCGAAAAAGCACAAGACTTCGATAGGCAATAACACTTTCGTAGGGTCATCGACGATGCTTGTTGCACCTGTTGATGTCGGAGAAAATGTTGTCATCGCTGCAGGCTCAGTTATAACCGATAATATACCTAACGACACACTTGCTTTTGGTCGTGCAAAACAAGTGAACAAAGTTGATAGATTCAAAAAGTAATCGGACATAAAAAAGAGGGAAGTTAAAGAAGATGACAGAGATGCAAAAGACTAGAGCGATTTTTTCTGGCTCGGTTTATCCTGAGCTTGCAGATGAAATTGTTTCAAATTTAAATGAGTCACTAGGCAATGTAAAGCTCACTAAGTTTTCTAATGGTGAGATTTATGCAAGATATTTACAAAGTGTTAGAGGCTGCGACGTATTTATTGTGCAAAGTGTTGCAGGCGATCATATAAATGATGCATTGATGGAACTTCTTATTATGGCTGATGCAGCTAAAAGAGCAAGTGCAAGAACTGTCACAGCAGTGGTGACTCACTATGGATATGCAAGACAAGATAGAAAAGCTGCAGCTAGAGAACCAATCACAGCTAAATTAGTAGCTGATTTGTTGTCTGTCTCGGGCGTCAAACGAGTTATGACAATTGATCTTCATCAAAATCAAATCCAAGGTTTCTTCGATTTTCCAGTTGATCACCTAACAGCTCTTCCTATTTTGGTCGATTATTTCAAAAAGAAAGATTTTGATCCGCAAGAAGTGTGTATAGTATCTCCTGATGTAGGCAGAGCTAAAGCAGCAAAAAAATTCTCAGATTTGATGGATGCTGACCTAGCAATTATGCATAAAGGCAGACCAGGTCATAATAAAGCTGAAATTACAGCGTTAATAGGTGATGTTGAAGGCAAGATTTGCATCATAAATGACGATATGATAGACACTGCTGGTACAATTTGTGCGGCCGCTGACACACTTATAAACAAAGGTGCTAAGAAGGTTTATATCTCAGCTACACATCCAGTTTTATCTGGTCCTGCATATGAAAGACTTGAAAATTCTCCAGTTGAAGAAGTTATTTGTTGTAACACAATTCCTGTATCCAATGATAAGAAGACAGGCAAAATTAGAACTGTCAGTGTAGCTCCGCTTCTAGCTCGTGCAATTGACAACGTCTACACTAATGGATCCGTCTCTAC
>CAVFJE010000035.1:0-5359 GCA_963622845.1 Dialister sp. CAG:486 | reverse complement strand
AGTATTTGCAATTTCTTTCCCTGTTGTCTCGTCAACGTACTTAAATTCAAGATTTGTTGCACCTCTTCAATTAAACAAATCTTTGTCGGTTGCTAAAACTTCATTTGTGTCAGCATCGATTACTTCACCGAGGATTGTGTTTTCGTCTGTGTAATCACTAGTAAGCGTCATTTTAACTGAAATTGATTGACAACTCTCACGTTCGCTTATGTAGCAATAATAATCGTTTCTCTCTTCAGTTTTCTCATTGCCATATGCATCTGTGTAAGTATACTTATACGTGCCACAATGTCCCACAGATTTTGTTTCAGACTCAACACTTTGCTTAACTGAATTGTCCTTATTGAAAGTTCTAAGTCTCAGCTTTATGTTTCTGTTTTTAGTTTGATCGAGATTTTGTACAACAGTTCTAAACTCAATCTCTTTGCCATTGCCTTTTTGCGCCAAGTCATTAACTTTTACATTATAAGTTGAGGCTGTTCCTTTGTAATCATATTCATATTGTTTTATTCGATAATTATCAATATCCCATGATGAAGTATAGCTTTGATCATGAGATGTTGTTATCTCCGGCATTGCAACATATAATGATATTGCTGATGAGACATGATTAGCTTTCATTAGCCTCTTTGCAATCTCAACCTTGCAAGCTTCGCAGAAAGCATCAGCACTATAAGGTGTTATATTTTGCCAGCAATAAGAATAATTGTTAAGAGAATTCATTAGACACCATCTATAAGGAATAAGTGCACTTGTTCCACTATATAGACCAGTTCCATTAAAACCGATTAGCTTATTCCATCTGACGTTACTTTCCGTCTTGTTGCTATAGTCAACATTGCTTGAACGGTAATCAGCATAATACTCATCTGCTAGACCACCGATAGCATGAGAGACTTCATGAACGAAACATGATCCAACAGCGGCCCCATTGTCATAGAGAGAGGAGAACGAGTAGGCGCTGGAGAGCATCATGCCGAAGTACTCACTTTCGCAATTAGAAATAATATGAGTAGTGCTAACGGATGGATGAAAGCTTGGATCACTAGAAGTTAGAATCTTAGTTTCAACTTGTTCTTTTAGCTTATTTGCACGATTCATATAGATGCTTGTACCGTGATCTGAAGTGCCGTCAGTCGAGTTGTTCCTGAATTGAACAGTTCGCTCACCCCACGTGCAAAGGCCTAAATAGGTGTCCATAGGGTAACTTTCATGACTTACGCCAGATTCTGTTGATTCAACGCACATCGCATATATGTTTATGTTGTTAGCATAAGATCTATATGGCTCAACTTTCAGAAGTGCTTCAGCTCTAGTTTTACTAGCTTCCAAAAATTTAGTTTGCTCGCTAGCTGTAAAGCCATCACCCATAAATAGAAGAACATAAGCTTTGTCATCATCAACGTTTTTCTTGATCGTATGAACATTAAACGTTGTGCCTTGATCAGTTAACGTCTCTTTCTCAGGCGATATCGTCGACGACTTTAGTGACGCCGCACTTTCCGTCTTTGCCACACTCTCATCACCTTCACCTGCATAAGCTGTTGTTGGCACAAAGCTAACTACAAGTGCCAGTGATAGAAAAATAGAAATAAATCTGTCCATCTTCCTCTTCATCTTTGCCTCTCTCTCCTTTTAAATATCCTTAAAACTTTTAAATTTACTTATAAGCTATTAACTAATTGCACTCATTACTGCCTTAAAGACACCGGTCTCACCGTTTTTGGTCTCTTCTAGGTCCCAGCCATGAGCTTGGAGTCCACTCCACTCAGCTTTGTTTGATGTGTAGTGATGTGCACTTCCTAATGCTTCATTATAGCAAGTCCAAATTGCGACTGTGCCGCCAGACGTAAATTGGTTAGCTGCACCATCGTCTTGCCAACCATAGTTGTTGACGAGGTTGTTTATCTCGTTTGCATCTGACGTGTAGTAATGTGACGAGTGCCCCATCGCACCCAATGCAGGATTGTAAAGTCTTCTTACAACAGTGTCAGAGGTACCAGGTGCAAACCAATTGATACCCTCTCCAATCCAGAAGTCTTGGTCAGCCTTGCAAAGTTGAACGAAGTTGTCGTACTCAGTCTTGTTAGTTGTAAACATATGCTCTGAAGTCACTGAGTTATACAATCTGTAAACCGGAACAAATTCATCAAACTCAACTTCAACATCTATTGAATTAGAAGCTGCGTTGATTACAACAGGTGCACAGAAGTTCATATTTTCTTGAACAGTACTAAATTCCACGCTAGTAGCATCCTGGCCCATCTTGCGTTTGTATTCTGTATTCTCTGTTGCCCAAGAGCTCTTGTCAACCATCTTGTCGATAGTGACAACCGTGACACCGTTGACTTTAACAGCTTTAGGCATCTTGAAACCAGACTCTGTGACCTTACCTTTAATCGTTACATTTGCAGTCTCGCCTTGTTTGTATTCAGTCTTGTCAAACGTAATATCATCACCATTGTTGCTTGGACTCAAGTTTATCTTGACAGTTGAAGTGTCTTTGTTACCGCAACGCTTGCAAACGTGATCTTCACCATAATCGTGACCCAAAGCTTCAAGCTCTTGTCTATCTTGCTCGTGATCACAAATAATACACTTTTTGTAACTCGTGTAACCAGGCGATGTACATGTCGGGTCTTTGCCTGCTATCGTCTCAAAATTATGACCCAGAGCTGGAGTTTCAAATGCATCACCAACCCATGTATGGCAATCGTCGCAATAATAACGTGCGCTGCCAGGCTCCGTACAAGTAGCCTCGACTAAAGTCTTTTGGACCTTGTTAGCGTGATCGCATGCGTGAGCAGGCTCATCAATTCCGCATCGTGTGCATTTGCCATCTACATATTCGTGACCAAGAGAATGTATTACGCTTCCTGCAACCTTCGTTGCTTCGCCATGACATACAGAACATTCTTTGTCTGCTGTTTTGCCATCAGTAGTGCAAGTTGCTTCAATGGCGGTGCCTGCAACCTCTTCGATTTTGTGACCTGCTAGAGGTCTTGTTGCTCCGACTTTAATAGTCACACCACACGTTGCACAAACTGTGTCAGCGTCTTTTCCATGCTCCGTACAAGTTGACTCTTTTGCAGTCGTGAGGTCTAGAACCTCTTTGTGAAGTCCCGTTGCAGGAATTACAGCGCCTTGGATTGTTTTGTTTGGACAATTGTCATGAGAGCAAGTTTGGCTTGCTTCTCTGCCAGCGCTGCCGCAAGTTGGCTCAACTCGATCATTGTTAGAGTGATAATCATGACCTAGCTTAGGTATCACCTCGCCACCTTCTTTAGCTCCGCAAGTCGAGCAAGTGCGCGACTTTGTGACGCCGTCGCTCTCACAAGTTGCAGCGACTTCATCACTCCATGCACCCCACGTATGCTCACCAAGCTTTGAAATAACTTTCTTCTCGGTTAGTTCTTTGCCGCAATCGTCGCAAACTTCATAAGACTGCCAACCATCTTCTGTACAAGTTGCAGCTTTCCCTGCTACCGTTCTTTTGTTAACATGATTGTTCTCGTTTTTAGGAATTTCGATGCCACTTTGGGTAATCTCTCCGCAATCATTGCATTTGAGGCTCTTAAGTCCAGTGCTTGAGCATGTAGCTTCTTTAGTCACAACTTCAGTTGTGCCATTTGTATGCTTGCAAGCATCAGGCAAAGGCATTGCCTCGTCAGTCTTTGTGAAGTAATAAGTAACAGTCTGTGATGTACCAGTTGAGCCTGGGGAAACAATCCCTGTTGACACACTTGATGTTGAAGCACTTTCAAACTTATATCCTTGAATGTAGTTTGGATGAGTTATGTCCATTTTTGAATTAGCAGGCATGTTGATAGTTGACATGTGAGCATTTGAAATCTCGCTGCCAGTAGCTTTGTCGACATACTTAGTTTTCACCTCGACATTACCAAGTGAGTTATAGAAATCTTTGGTAGTCGAGATAACTTGGTTAGTTTCCTCATCGATTAGCTCGCCTTTAATCTTGTCCCCATAGACATAAGTGCTATTAAGTTGCAACTTTAGAGATAGAGACATACAGCTGTTTCGATCTCTTGGTGCAAGGTCGCCATCTCCTGTTCCATAAGCAGGGAGTATGAAACTTTGAGAAGCAGTTTGAACTGTTGTACCACTAGAATTTGTAGTGGTCATAACAAGTTTGAGTTTACGCTCCTTGCTCTTGTTAAAGTTTTGAACGACAGTTCTTAGCTCAACTTCCTGCCCATTCTTATTGTAGAGATCGGTAATATAAGAGTAATTGCTCCATTGGAAATCATGAACTTTGTAGTTGCCAATGTAGAAAATACGTGACAAGTTTGATGGATGCGAAGTTGTAATTTCTGGATAACCTACCCAGAGATCATGTGTTCCCGAAACATTGTTGCTATTTGCGATTGCTGAGGCAATTTCTTCTTGACAAACAGCACAATATGGGTTGTAACTCCAATTGTATGCAGTTCCGACGAATAAATATTGAATGCTCGAGGAATCAGCTCCTGACTTCGTATTATAAGAGAAGCAATCGCCTTCAACTTTAGTCGGTGAAAGCAAACTTCCAGTGTTGTGGTATCCAACACCTGCATACCCGACAAATTTGCTCCACTTTACTTTATTCTCTGATGCATTAGTAGTTACATCTGTATTGTGTCCACTCACCGAACTGGCATTTTCGCCACCAAGATGTGCAATCCTCTTTGAAATCTGGTTGACGAAAGTGGATCCGATATGATATTTGCATCAAGCCTTCGATTGAGGCTGAGATGCCATCGGCGAGATAGATATGTTTAGACTATCATCAATTTGTGAACTAATGCCTGAGCTTTCTACCTCATTTGCATCGTTTGTATTGTAGATAATATGAGTTGTGCTAACCTTCGGTCGAAAGTTTGACGAGCTTGACAGCACATTGTTTTCTACTTCAGTTCTAAGTGCAACAGCACGCTCTGGATAGGTTTGAGTTGAACCTGTTGGCGTGTCTGTTCTAAACTTATAAGAAGAACCATCGATGCCAAAGTATGTATCTTTTTTCGTTCCAAAGTAAGTTGTGCCAGACTCATTTGACTCAACGCACATAGCATAGATGTTGATGTTGTTGCCCCATTGTCTATAAGGGTCTATGGAAAGCAATACCTTCGCTCTAGCTTGTGCAGCTTCGAGGAACTTCGTTTGCTCATCTTTTGTAAATCCGTCACCTAAGATGAGAAGCACAAATGCCTTGTCATCGTCTACATTTTTCTTGATAGTGTGCACTGGAAATGTAGTCTTTTGTGCAGTGACTTCATTAATTGTAGCCTGATTAGTCTCAATGACATCGTTTGAGACAGCACTAACCTTTGCACTAGTACTTTCATCAGACACTGAACTAGCA
>CAVFJE010000034.1:0-3034 GCA_963622845.1 Dialister sp. CAG:486 | reverse complement strand
TCATGTCTTCATCTGCAACTTCTGCATCGTCTTCATATTCGACAGCTACAAAACTAGCGTTATTAGGAAGCTCAATATCGCCCAAACGGACACCTTGCTCGTCGTCGAAGTTACGCATACGCCCGATGGTGTACTCGGAGAGAATGACGTCGCCATGTGTGAGAGAAGATGTGATCGAGACCGACCCATAGAGAGCTTCCTCCAAAATCAGAGAGCCGATCAAACTAGTGCCAGACACGCACTCGATTCCTACATCACGAAAAATTCTTAAATTCTTCGGAGAGTTAACTCTGGCAACAACGCGAGGAACATCGAAGTTTCGCTGCGCGAGCTCACAAGCAATTAGGTTGGTTTCATCTTGCCCGGTACTTGCGACAAAAACATCTGCATTCTCCGCCCCTGCATCTTGTAAAATTCGCGTCTCGCAACAATCCCCTTCGATGACAAGGACCCCCTCGCCCAAAACATCAGCGATTGTGTCGCACATTTTTTCTTGCTTTTCGATGACTGCAACTTCGTTATCAGCCTCCATCATAAGAGAAGCCAAATAAGAGCCGATCTTGCCTCCACCAGCGATTATGACATACATGACTTAGTCGCCCCCAGAGCCTTGAACTTTCGAGATGATTGAGTCAGCAACTAGTTGCGTGCCGCAAATATTTTCGATTCCAAACTCCTCGTAGACTTCTTCTCGCACGGGGTTATACAGTCGAGCGATAGCACGTTTGACACCATAGATTCTCTTAGCAACTTCGCATGCCATCAAATTCACGTTGTCTGACTGCGTGCATGCAATGAAGATATCACAATCTTCGACGCCTGCCTTCTCTAAAACTTCGCAATCGAAACCGAGACCGAAGACGACTTGCCCATTGAAATCGAGACCTAGATTCAAGAGCGCTTTCTTTTCTTTGTCGATACAACAGACGTTGTGACCTTCAGCGGAGAGGTCACTTGCAACAGAAGATCCTACTCTTCCTGCTCCTATGACGATGATATTTGACATGCTAGGATTATACCCCTTGTGAAGGTCTAAATCTTGTTTAACTCTGAGAGAGTTTTAGCATACCAATCTTTATATGTTGGTGGACAATATTTTTGTGCGAACGCGAGCGAGATTGTGTAGTCGTACTTCTCTGATAGACCCTTTACATGGGCATCGATTGCACTTTCCCAATCGCTCCAGCCTGAACTGCCCATCCATCCCCACGCATTGTGCGGTCTGAAACAGTTCGCGCCTTTTGTGGATTCTGTGTTAGAAATTGCAGGTGAAACTCTCGGGTCGACTCCATATTCAAAAGCAGCTTCGGCATATTTTTTGCCCAACCCTGCCATCGCACTGCCTTTCAGATATCTGTCAATTCTCTCGCCCCAAAGATTTATAAATGCATCGCGACCAATGTTGAAGTCAACTCCGTCATCAACCTTTCCGCAAGCCGCCTTTCTTGCATTTGCATTGTCGATGCACTCGCGCTCATGAGCTCTTTGTGCCTCTTGCTCAGCTTTGAACTTCTCTTCCTCTTCATGTGCGATTTCTTGATAAAGGTTGCTAACGTCTCTTGACGCACTAGCTCTAACTACGTCGAGATCAGTCTTTGTTTCGTCCTTGAAGCTTAAAGCCTCAAGATTATTACTTCCGACATTATTTGTAGAAGCACTCTGTGAAGAGCCAAAGCCTACAGCGTAATCTAGACTCAACTTCAAAGAGAAAATTACTACAAGCAAAAATGTGAAGATCACAAGAAGCAACAAAATTACAGGAGATGATGAATATCTCCTCGTTGGTCTTATATTTGCATCTGTGTGCCTCAAAATTTCTCCTCAAATAACATTAATGCGCATCTTTAGAGCATAAATAAGACAATAAAATACTTGTCAGTCAGCGAGAATGTTTAATGGTGGTGTGTTAGCTGATTTAGTGAGTTCGGCTGAGTTTCATTTCTCATCTGTGTGCCAAACGCAACAAAAATGCCTAAGATGAATATTTATAAAGCGTCTGACTATTTTAGCACTTTGGTTTACTTTAAAACAATTAAAAGTTCTTTTAATCATTTTGTGTTACGATTAAACAAACTTTTAATCGTTGTTCTGTTTGGAGGTATAAGATGCCTTGCGGATTAGACATAAAATATTGCGAGCATCATGATGCTGAAAAAGATGACAGGCATCATGAACACCACGATCACGACTGCGCATGCCATTGTCACGACCACTGTGATGACATGCCTGAACATGGGCTATCAAGCGAGCAAAAAATTAAATTGGCACGGATTGTCTGTAGCGCTCTTCTTTTGGGCGTCGTTCAAATCTTGAGTCTTGGGCCGCTCGCGAGTTCGAACGCAATTGATTTTTCGGATGCGAACTTCATCATAAAATTGATACTTTATGCAATCTCTTATCTCATCGTTGGCTATGACATTTTGATTCGAGCGATCAAAAACATCATGCGGGGGAAGGTCTTCGACGAAAATTTCTTGATGGCAGTTGCAACAATTGGCGCGATAGCTCTTGGCTTCATGGGTGATGGAGACTTTGTAGAAGCTGTTGCGGTAATGCTTTTCTACCAATTGGGTGAGTGGTTTGAAGGGTATGCCATAGGGCGTAGCCGCAAAAACATTACTAATTTGCTGGACATTCGTCCAGATTATGCAAATGTTGAAGAGAATGGAGTTTTGAAGCGTGTCTCGCCTGACACACTAGATGTGGGATCGGTTATCGTAGTTCAACCTGGTGAGAAAATTCCTCTAGATGGAATTGTTGTAGAGGGAAGTGGTGCTCTGGACACAGCTGCACTCACCGGTGAGTCTGTTCCAAAGACTGTAAGCACAGATGACGAAGTCGTTAGTGGTTGCATTTCTCTAAATGGTGTTTTGAAGATTAGAACGACCAAAATCTTTAGCGACTCAACTGCTTCAAAAATCCTTGAGCTAGTTGAAAATGCTAGCGAGAAAAAGTCACAATCAGAAAATTTCATCACAAAATTTGCACGCGTATACACACCGATCGTTTGCATCTCGGCAGCACTTCTCGCGCT
>CAVFJE010000033.1:6204-7290 GCA_963622845.1 Dialister sp. CAG:486 | reverse complement strand
GCCCTACTCACTTCGTTTTTGGTAAAAATGCAGAAAATCAAGTTGGAGAAAAATTAAGGCTAGCAGATGCTAAGAAGGTCCTCTTACATTTTGGAGGAGAATCTGCAAAAAAGTCTGGGCTGCTCGATCGCATCAAAAAATCTTTGAAAGAAGAAAATATTGAATACGTTGAGCTTGGTGGAGTTAGACCTAATCCAGAAATTGGTCTTGTCAGAGAAGGTCAAAAAATTTGCAAGCAAGAAGGCATTGATTGGATTTTAGCAGTTGGCGGGGGATCGGTGATTGACTCTGCAAAAGGCATTGGAATTTCAGCTCAATATGACGGAGACCCTTGGGATTTCTATGATAAGAAAGCTCAAGTGAGTGAGTGCTTGCCAATTGCGGTTGTCTTGACAATACCGGCAGCTGGGTCTGAGGCATCCAAAAATTCTGTTGTCTCGAATGACGCTTTGCAACTTAAATCTGGTGTTGGAAGCGACTTTGAGAGACCTAAATTTGCATTTCTCAACCCTGAGCTTACGATGACTTTGCCGCAATATCAAACTTCTGCAGGATGTACTGATATGTACGCTCATCTTTTAGAGAGATATTTCGATGATCAAGGCACAGTTACCGTCACTGACAACCTTAACATTTCTTTGATGAAGACTGTAAGAAGCGAGGCTTTGAGAGTTAAGAATTCACCAGACAACTACGACGCGCGTGCAAACATCATGTGGGCAGGAATGTTGTGTCATCAAGGTTTAGCTGGTGTTGGAAGATCAGAAGATTGGGCAACTCATGCACTAGAACACGAGCTCTCAGCATTGAAGACTGAAGTTACGCATGGAGCGGGGTTGGCTGTTATGTTTCCTGCATGGATGACTTATGTCTTCAAAGAGAACAAGGATCGCTTTTGCAGATATGGTTACGAAGTTTTCGGAATTAGCCCAAGTGGTTGCAAGTGTGCTGACTGTAAGGCAGCTATCAAGGCAACTAGAGACTTTTTCGTTTCTCTTGGAATGCCAAAAAATTTGCGCGAACTGGGTTTTGTTGAGGATGACATCGAAAAAATGATCCCGACGTTAATTAAGAACAAGGGTGAAG
>CAVFJE010000033.1:0-6194 GCA_963622845.1 Dialister sp. CAG:486 | reverse complement strand
TGAAGTGTTCGGCTGGTTCAAGAAAATTACTGCCGATGATGCACGAGCTATTTATAAGATAGCTCTTGATCTTGATATTTAGGATCTAAATAAGAGTGTCTAATTATAAAGTTGCAATAGTAGGTCGACCAAATGTTGGCAAATCGTCTCTTGTTAATCGTATGTGCGAGAGCGATGAGGCAATCGTACATGAGCGTCGTGGCGTAACTAGAGATCGAACTTATCACCTATGTTCTTGGAACGGTCTCGAGTTTGAAATTATTGATACCGGTGGACTTGAAATCAGTGATGATGACCAATTCAAAGGTGATATTAGAAGTCACGCATTGGCAGGTGCAAAAGAAGCAGATGTTATACTCTTTCTAGTTGATGGGCAAGTGGGTATTCAAAGTGATGATGAAAATGTCGCAAAAATGCTTCGAAAAGTTGATAAACCAACATTTCTTTGCGTGAATAAGCTTGACAATACTTCAGACGAATCAATCATGTGGGAGTTTATGTCGCTAGGGTTTGGCGACCCATGGCCAATTAGCGCCTTGCACGGTCATGGAACAGGAGATCTACTTGACACAGTCGTTGAAGAGCTTAAAAAGATTGATAGAGATGAAGAGCGCTCATCTGATGATGATGTGATAGGTGTAGCAATTATTGGCCGCCCTAATGCAGGTAAGTCAACACTGGCAAACAGACTGACGGGTTCAAATCGCTCAATTGTAAGCGATGTTGCGGGTACGACTAGAGACGCTATAGATACGGAGCTTACGCACGATGGTCAAAAATATAAAATAATCGATACAGCTGGTTTGCGTCAAAAATCGAAGATAGATGACAACATAGAGTATTTCGGGTATGTAAGAGCAAAGAGGGCGATTGACAGAAGCGATGTGGCAATTCTAGTTGTGGATGGCACTATCGGTATTACAAACGAAGACCAGCGTATTGCCAATTATGCAAAAGAAAAAAATTGTGCTTTTGTCATTGCTCTTAACAAATGGGATGCAGTCTTGGGAAGCGAAGTGAAGGAAGAGACGAGGGCTGATCTTGAGGAGTTTATGCAATTTGCAAGTTATGCACCTATTCAATCAATCTCTGCACTGACGGGCAAAAAAGTCGAGAGACTTTGGGATGCAATAAATCTTGCATATTCAAATTATCAACAAAGACTATCAACAGCAAAGCTTAACGATTGGCTCGCTGCAATTAGAGAAGGCGGTCATTCTGTGACGAGTGGCAAAGCAATTCTCAGATTGAAATACATCACGCAAATTGGCACGGCACCTCCTACTTTTGCAATTTTTTGCAACAGACCTGACATCATCAATCAAAATTACAAGAGATTTCTTGAGAATAAATTGAGAGCATCTTTTGACTTGCAAGGCACGCCTATACGGCTCTTCTTCAGAGGGAACGATTAATTTCTTATGGATAGCTCAATAGTGACTGCACTTCTTTGCTTCGTTGTTTCATTTTTGATCGGGTCAATTCCTTGGGGAGTTATAGTATCTAGGCTTTTCTATAACAAAGATGTAAGGGATAGCGGATCTGGAAATATTGGATTTACAAATTCGATGCGCTCGCTTGGAAAAGTTGGAGGCGGAGCAGTTTTCCTGCTCGATTTCGCAAAAGGTCTCGTGGCTGTATTGTTAGCTAAATACCTATTTGGAGAGACTTACCTGACTGTTGCTATTGCTACATTTGCATCGGTTAGCGGACACATATTTTGCCCATGGCTAAAATTTAAGGGTGGCAAAGGCATATCGACTGCATTTGGAGCTTCTTTTGTTGCGATGTCGGTGCCCGTCGCTCTTGGTTTATTCGCTGTTTTTTTGTTAATTGTGCTTACAACAAAATATGTATCTGCTGGTTCTATAACAGCTGCTATTTGCTACCCTTTTGCTGGCATTTTCACAAGTCAAGATAGCCCACAGACATGGGTTTTCTACTTCCTAGTAGCTATTATGGTTATTTGGGCACATCGAGAAAATATTTCAAGAATTAAAAGTGGTACAGAGCACAAGATTAAGAGCTAAGAGGGAATTTTAGGCTGATGATTTTTGCAATTGTTGGTGCAGGTTCTTGGGGAACAGCTATCGCTCAGCTTCTGGCTGAAAATGGACACCATGTAAAATTGTGGGCTCATGACGAAGCAGTTGCTCGAGGAATTAATCAAAATCACTCTAACCCTTTTTATTTGAAGGACGCAAAATTGAGCGACAACATATCGGCAAGCAATGATATAGCAGCTGTATTAAAAGATACTGATGCCGTAGCCATTGTGACGCCTTCCATATATTTGAGACGTCTTGCAAAATCTATTTCTCCACATCTTAACAGTGACACACCTGTAGTGATTTGCTCTAAAGGTGCCGAAGAGCAAAGCGGGGAGCTTGTGGTTCAAGTAATAGCTGAAGAGATTGGAAATGAAGACAGAATTGGGGTCTTGTCTGGACCTACTCACGCAGAAGAAGTTATTAAAGGCATCCCAACTGCTGCGACTTGTGCAGCTGCGAAGCAGAAAATAGCGACTTTTTTTCAAGAAGCATTTTCATCAGCGAGTTTTAGAGTGTACACTTCAACAGACGTTTGCGGCGTTGAAATTTGCGGTGCTTTCAAAAACATCATTGCCATAGGTGTAGGTTTAGCCTATGGATTGGGTTTGGGAGACAACACTGCAGCGCTCATCATCACAAGAGGAATTGCAGAGATGGCAAGATTGGTGGTGGCAAGTGGTGGAGATATCCAAACATGCCAAGGGCTATCTGGCGTTGGTGACATGATAGCAACGTGCACGTCACGTCACTCAAGAAATCGAGTATTCGGGGAAGACTATCTTGCTAAAGGCAAAAACATGGATGATTTTTCGAAAGACACAAGAATGGTTGTTGAAGGGGCAGTCGCCGCAAAAAATATTAGACTTCTCGCAAAGAATAGAGACGTAGATCTGCCAATCACTGACGCCATTTATTCAATTATTTATCTGGGTGCTGACCCAACAAAGTGTGCCAATGAGCTTTTCTCAAGACCTCTTCGAGAAGAATTTTAAGAGAGAAAGAAAAAAATTCTCTAACGCGACTCTGCCTCAATTGTTTTTTCTAACTTCTTTCTCTGTCTTTTCATCTTAAAAAAGTCACTTAACAGCTTTGCACATTCTTGTTCGCAAACTCCACCGACAACTTCAAATTGATGATTGAGACGATCGTCTGAGCCGATTTTGTATAGAGTTGAAAGTCCGCCTGCTTTGCTATCGAAGGCACCAAAAACACACTTGTCAATTCTAGCTTGATGCATCAAACCCGCACACATTATGCATGGCTCCAAAGTCACATAAACTGTGCAACCTGACAATCTCCAGCTTGAAGAGCGCTTTGCGGCAAGTTCTATCGCCATAAATTCTGCATGAGCGGATGGCGAGCTTAACGTCTCTCTCAAATTGTGACCACGAGAAATTACTTCGCCGCTTTCATTGACAACGATAGCTCCAATGGGAACCTCATCGATAGAAAGCGCTACTCGGGCTTCCTCCATTGCAAGCATCATATATTCATCCATACTAAGCATATGCTTATATTATGTGCTAAAATATAGTGTTCGAACTTGAATTTTAAGAAATTAATTTATAAACAAGGGGACTGAATGGCCTTCACTGATATATTTTCGAATATGCCTTTTAATTTTGGGTTTGGTAACTCTGTTGATATGGCAATAGACCTTGGAACTGCTAATACTCTTGTCGCCGTGAGCGGAGAGGGAATTGTTATCAATGAGCCATCAGTTGTTGCGATCGAGAAGAGTACGCAAAGAGTTCTTGCTGTTGGACACGAGGCGAAGAACATGATTAACCATACGCCTGATGCGTTTATGGCCGTCCACCCACTCAAAGATGGTGTTATTGCCGATTACGACATCACAGAGGCGATGATTAGTGCGTTTATCAATAGAGCTTTTGAGAGACGCCACATGTGGCAGCAAAAGCCAAGGATTGTTATTTGTATTCCTTGCGGCGCTACATCAGTGGAAAAGAGGGCAGTTTTTGAAGCTGCTGTACAAGCGGGGGCGCGTCAAGCTTTTCTAATTGAGGAGCCTATGGCTGCAGCTATGGGAGCAGATTTGCCAGTTACCGAACCTACAGGTTCTATGGTTGTTGATATCGGCGGTGGTACTACAGAGGTTGCGGTTATCTCGTTGGGCGGCATCGTCTCCTCAAGCTCACTTCGTCTTGCAGGAAATAGGCTCGATGAAGCAATATCAATGCATTTGCGCGACCTGTTGGGCATTAAAATTGGTGAGAGGACTGCTGAGGTCATCAAGATTAAAATTGGTTCTGTCATCCCTTTTGCAGATGGTCACGAGAGAGACATGATTATCTCCGGTCAAGATGTCTACACAGAACAGCCAAGGGAAGTCACGATTCAATCAGAAGACGTAAGAGCTGCTCTTTTACCTCAAATCGAAGAGATGGTCTTGCATATAAAAGATACATTTAAGTCGACAAACCCTGATCTTGCTTCCGACATCATCTCTAATGGCATCCTTCTTTCAGGAGGTGGCGGACTGCTTTCTGGTTTGGACGAATTTTTGACCACCGAGCTTGACATTCCAGTGTTTTCTTCTGATACAGCGCTTACTAATGTGGTTGTAGGCTGTCTCAAAGTTCTTGAAACCCCAACAGCCCTTCGTCAAACTCTTATGAGGTCAAGATAAAAAATAATATATCTAAAAAGTTATGAATAGAAATCAAACGGGCATTGGGTACATAATTGTAGCTATAGCAATAGTTATCGCTTCTCTAATCTCTATGATCGTGTGGTCGACGGAAGGCGAAAGAGGACTTTTGCATAGTGCTCAAAGTTACGTATCAGGAATTCTCTCGCCTGTTCGCTCTGCCAGCAATTCGCTGTCGAATTCTGCATCTCTAACTCAAAATCAAGCACAAGGCGAAGGAAGTTCAGAGACTTATGCAGCGCTAAGAGAGCAAATCGAGCAACTAACCTCAAGTCTTGCTACAGGGGAAGAGTATCGACAAGAGGCGATTAGACTTCAAGAGTTGTTGAACTTAAAAGACGCTTACTCGATTGATGGAATTAGTGCGCATGTCATCGGCAGAACCACGGATGCTTGGAACCAAACTTGCACTTTGGATATTGGCGAGTCATCCGGGTCATTCGTTGGTGCAACCGTTTGCTCAAGTGATGGAGTTGTGGGACAAGTCAGTGCGGTCACAGAAACCACCTCAACAGTGCGTCTTATAACTGACCCGCAAAGTGGAGTGGCAGCTCTTGTGCAATCGTCGAGAGACACTTGTGTTGTGCAAGGTTCGCTCGATGGTCTTGTAACGGCATCAAACTTCTCAAGTACGGCTAATGTAGGCGTTGGAGATATCATCATCACAAGTGGTCTCGGCGGCTCTTTTACAAAGGGGATAATAATTGGAACTGTGACAAGAGTTTCAGGTAGCGCAAGTGATGGATCGCTAAGTGCAATAATTGGAGTTAACGAAACTTCAAATTTTGAAGAATGTTTGATCGTTAAAAGTGCCATTGAGGATAACTAGACATCATGGGCTCGAGTAAAATAGTAGGTTTTATCGGGGCTGTTGTTTCGATATTAGCGCAGCTAATGTTTGCACCACACTTGAATGTGGGTGGAGCCACACCGAGCTTTATTCTTGCTTTCTTTTTGCCTTTTGCTCTACTCTCAACACCAAAACCGCAATTGTTTTTGGCAGTTGTTCTTGGTTTAATCTTTGACTTTAGTGGAGGTGGTCCTGTAGGGGCTTATCTCCTTTTGTTAACCGTACTTAGCCTTGCAATTCCGTTTTTCACGTCGAATTCTGACAACACAAATCAAGGTGGTCAATTGTTGACTATTTTTATTCTTACGATATTAGGTAATCTTGTAAATACAATTTTAGTTTCTATTGCGACACCTTCAATTACGTTCATGTCACTAATTCAATCTGGAGCGCTATGGGAGATTCTGCTAGATGTCGCACTGTCTACGCTTTTCTATGTGATTTTGCGATCTTTCACGAACAACAGAAGATCAAAAGTGACGATGTTTGGCTCCTAAAACGTCAAGGAAAGCTTAAATGTTAGAAGCCATCCTCATATCTGTCATAGTCGCTATTATTTTAAGCTTGGTCGCTGTTTGCATTTTGAAGCTTCTTGATAAGGGAGATTTTGGCGGTATAAAGG
>CAVFJE010000032.1:1608-5076 GCA_963622845.1 Dialister sp. CAG:486 | reverse complement strand
GCCTTATACAGTCCCAGATGTTGCAGGATTGACCAAAGATGATGCTCAAGCTCGACTGGAAGCTGCAGGTTTTGTTGCATCATTTACAACTCAATACAACGAGACTGTTGCTGAAGGTAGTGCTATTTCAAGTGAACCAGCTAAGGATAGTGTTGCAAAGTCGGGCAGCACTGTTAATGTCTTTATCGCTGAGAAAAGATCTACCAAACTTGTACAACTCGCTCGTGAGTTCTTCTCAGCTACTAGTTTCTTCAATATAAATGGAGTTGCCTATGAGCTAGGAAACGTGCAAGGTTTGCAATGGACAAGTGGCGGAACAGTTGCATTCACTATTACGGCAAGACAATATCAAAGCGTGACGTGGTTTGGTACTCAAACTGAAACGCGTTATGGATCTTACGAGACAATTCAAGGTTCAATATCGTTTGACGACAATGACAATATTATTGCAACTTCACCATCTATGCGTCAAGGTGCTTAATAGATATTAATAAAGTTGGCCTCTGCAACTTACACAAGAGATGCTTTTGTCATTAGAAAGACAAAGCTTTCAGAGTCGGATCTGATAATAGACATGATTAGTGACGACGCTAATCTAATTAGAGCTGTCGCTAAAAGTGCTAGAAAACCAGGCAATTCTTTTTCTAATCGTCTTGATCTTTATAATGTGGCTCACATCACATGTGCAAAATGCAAGAGATTAGATATTGTTAGAGAATGCAAGTTAATTGAAAGTCACAACAATGTTAGAAGTGACTTTAAGAAACAAATTATCGCAGCTTCAATTTGTGAATTTGCATGGAGAGCAACCTGGGATGGTAATGTTCATGAAAATCTATTTGACTTTCTGATCAAAACAATCGATCTTCTTGACAAAGAAGATGATGCTGATCACTTGCTTTTAGTAGCAGCCCTTCTAAAACTTCTTGCTTTAGAGGGATTTAGACCTTCATTGGACAGATGTAGCAAATGTTCTAAGAAAATTGAGACAAGCCAATGTGTGTTCTCGTATCAAGACGGGGGAGTCATTTGCAATGATTGCAGTTCGTCCAATGATATGTCTGTTGACTTGCTAAGTGCAAGAGAGCTCTCAGAAATGAGGTTTCTTCTCTCAAAAAAATACGAAGATATACTTGAGTTTAGAAATGAGCTATATTGTGCTGATAGATTGCTTGCGATAGTAGATAAGATGATCCACTTTCATGTTGGGTATCAACTTAGAGCGCTAAAGGTTTATTATTCTACTCGAAACTTTGTCTCTTAGATCGGTGTCATGAGTTACGAATATGATGCCACAATTATTGGTATCACACCAACCAATTAAATTCTCAAATATTTCACGTTGAGATTTGAGATCTATCATCGATGTTGCTTCATCCAAAATAATGAAGTCTGGCATACTTTTCAACGCTCGCTCAATTGAAAGTTTTTGAAGCTCTCCGCCAGAATATTGATGGGGGTACTTTCCTTTAATCTTTATGCAAGGATTAAATGCGCTATAAGGATTTTGTGACACATATTGAACATTAAAATTGGCATCGATGTTTCCAGAGTCGGGACTTATGTATCCAGCAATTAACTTAGAGAGTGTCGTTTTGCCACATCCACTTAGTCCAAAAATGCAAACTCTTTCATTTGATGCAAAAGTGAAATTGATGCCTGTCAATATTTTTGAACCATCAAAACTCTTTGATACGTCTTTCACTTTGATTTTCTTAATTTCTTTGCACGCTGAATTAGAATTTGAAGAAATGTCGATGAGCTCTGGAGCGTCAAGCAGTAACTTTTCGATAATGTTCTCATCTTCAACAATAGACGAGCCTTTAACAACAAAGAGGCGGTCAGAAATTCGATTTGCAAGTTTCAAATCGTGTGTAATAAGTAAAATTCCACAATTTTGCCAGTTGAGCGATGTATTTGCTTGATGCCTGTCATGAATTTTGATAAGATTTTGAAGCCTGTCAACAATTTCAAGTGAAGACTTTTCGTCCAATCCCAAAAAAGGTTCATCTGCGATTATGAGTTCGCTATCTTTCTTAATTGAATCGTCAACGAGTACCTTTCTTGCCATTCCTCCAGACAATTCAAAAGGATAGTAATCTTTTCCTTCATATCTATAGATATGTGTTGGGTCGAGTGAATTTATAGATTGTGGAATGAAAGAGATGTTTTTGCTCATCTGAGAAAAGAAATAATTTTTAGCTGACGTAGTCTTGCCACAACCACTCTCGCCAACTAGTGATACTATTTCGCCGTCTTTGACATTAATCCTAGTGATATCTAGAGTTTTTGCAAGAGTGGGAGAGTTGTTCAAATTTTGAAAATTTGCACATGAATTGATAGACAGAACAACAGCGACAAGACTAATCCCAGGAAAAATTGACAGCCACCACTGTCCTGTAGTGAGGTAGCTAAGTGAACTGTTTAATATCACCCCAAGAGCTGGTGTTTCTTGAGAAAATCCAAAGCCTAAAAAGGTGAGAGTTGATTCGTGGAGTATCGCGTGAGGAAAACAAAGGGAGGCTCCAGTTATCAATTGTGGCATTATTGCAGCGACAATTTCTCTTAGAGATTTAAATATGTTAGAGTTGGGCAAGTGCGTTGAAATTTGATAATAGTCAGATGCATGTACACTTCTTATCTCGTTTCTCAATATTTTTGAAAGAGACGGCCAATGTGTTAGTGCGATTGCAATTGTTAAACCAAGTGCGCCTTTTTGAAAAGCAAAGGATATCAATAGCAAAAGGACAATATGGGGAATTCCTATCGTCAGGTCTGTCAATGTATCTACTATATTTTGAACAATTGAATATCTAGTTGATGCAAGTAAAGCAAAAACGACTGCTAGCAGGCAACTTATTGTTGTTGTAATAATGCCTGTCAATAGTGAAATTGAAATTCCTGATAATGTTTGGGCAAACATGTCTCTGCCTAAATAATCGGTGCCAAAGGGATGGTTTAAGCTTGGAGAGAGCAATTTGATAGTAAGATCTGAATTGCAAGATTCAGGCATGACAAAAAGACCTGCAATTAGTATTGCTAAAAGCACTGTGGTTGTAATTACTAACTTAGGCAATTCGCGGATCAATTCTTCTAACAATTAAATCTGATACAAGATTTGCAATGAAGACAACTGTCGTGCAAAGAAGAGCAATGCCTGCAAGAAGGTAGACATCACCCGATATTGCTGCTTCAACCAAAGTATTTCCAAGTCCTGGATATGAAAAGACTGTCTCAATTGCAACGGATCCAGATATGATTTCAGAAATTTGAGCAAATTGAATTGAAATTGCAGGAATAGAAACGTTTCGAATAATATGCTCTCGAAATAATTTAGGTCCGCTTAAACCTTTCATTTTTGCGTGAGTAATATAATCGGATTTCATAATCTCTATCGTTTTTTTGCGAGTGTGCATTGTAACATTGCTAATTCCTATAATTGAGAGCGTGGCACTTGGCAAAAAAGCA
>CAVFJE010000032.1:512-1593 GCA_963622845.1 Dialister sp. CAG:486 | reverse complement strand
GCCATATAGTATCAATTAAATTGTGTTCATTCATGCTGCTCGCAAACCCTATTGGAAAAAGTTTTAGAGTTATTGCGAAGACAAAAAGAAGCAGCATACCTATGAAAAAAGTTGGTGTGCACGCTAAAACGTAGGAAATATTAGATATTATCTTGTCTCGTAGCGAGTTTTCTTTTACACCGGCTAAAACGCCAAGTGCAAAACCGACTATGCTTGATATTATCCAAGCAATCAAAATCATGAAGAAGGATGCAAGACCACGAGAAATTATCACATTTACAACAGTGTCGTTGTATTTTAGTGATTGTCCAAGATCTCCTCTCAGAATGCCACTCAACCATGATAAGTATTTTTCTAAAAGTGGGACATTGGTTTGCCAATATGAATTGATTTCGTTGATTTGTTCAACTGAAAGAGATGAGGCAACTTTTGGACCATAATTTGCAGTTATTATGTCATTTACATTAGCGCTCGAAAAGGCAAATATTACTATTGAACATAAAAAGAGGAGTACAAAAAATTTAAAGATTATAAAGGCTAAGCTTTTAGTTTTTTGCATTTAGGACCATTTCCATTGAGAGATGTTATTCAAAAGCGACCAGCCATGACCGTGAGGGTGAATTTGTTGGTCCCCAATATCTAGAGTACTTTTGACATAATAGAGATGGTCAAC
Source organism: Dialister sp. CAG:486 (assembly GCA_963622845.1). Lineage (GTDB taxonomy): Bacteria > Actinomycetota > Coriobacteriia > Coriobacteriales > Eggerthellaceae > CAVFJE01. The sequence continues at coordinate 920 of CAVFJE010000032.1, read as the reverse complement.
GTTGCACAACCACGCCCAGCTACTAGCTTTATTGAGATCTGCTTCATTTTGTGTTTCGACATATTTTTCATCTCTCAACAGATCATCAATTAAGCTAGATTTAAATTGAGGAAAATTACAAGAGCCATCGCTTTTTAATATGTTGCTAAGCTCTAATGGCGAGTTAGAACCCCATCCCCAAAGAACTGCATCACTATATTGATGTGCATAAATTTCATCCCAATTTGTACCTATCAAATTAACTTTTATGCCAATCTGTTTGACTTGATTTGCAAATTCGTTAGCAAGAGATTGACGTGTAGAGTCAGAAGATGCGTAATAGAGATTAAATGAGCACCTCTCATTATTTTCGCTTTCCTTAAAACCTGCCTTGTCTAAAATTTCTTTTGCTAGATCTATATTTTGGCT
>CAVFJE010000032.1:0-502 GCA_963622845.1 Dialister sp. CAG:486 | reverse complement strand
AAGACTTTAGGTTACCCAGGGTGGATTATGGCAAACAGAAAATGCAGCACTTCCATAACCATTAAGGCAATTATCAACTATTGTTTGTCTATTAAGACAAAGATTTATTGCTTGCCTAACAGCTAAATTTGAAGTCGTGTCATTTCCTCCTTGAGAGGAGTCAACACATGGCAAAGATATACCTCTCGTGTCGTTGCTTTTTACAGCTTGTATCTCGTACCCTTCTATTTCATTGTTGGGAAGAGAAGAGCTAGTATATGCAATATCTGCATTTCCAGATAAAACGGCAGCTCTGGCAGCATCTTCATCCATGAACAGTATATTTATTGTTTTAAGGCTCGGTATTTCTCCATAATATTTGTCGTTGTAGACAAAAGTAGCAGATTGACCAACATTCCAACTTTTCAACTTATACATCCCACTACCAATAGGATTTTTACCATAAGTGGACGCATCATATCCTTTGCTTTTTACGATACCTACAGTTGAGAGTGTGTAGAGA
>CAVFJE010000031.1:443-7659 GCA_963622845.1 Dialister sp. CAG:486 | reverse complement strand
TATCTTGCCCGTGTGCGCTAGTGATTTCTATTCCTCTGTCCTTCTTTGCAGGAATAGGATGTGCTAGCAAAAATGGCATTTTAATCAAAGGTTCGTCATATTTAGAAGAGTTGGCTAAGATGAAAATTGTTGCCTTCGACAAGACGGGCACACTCACAAAAGGAGCTTTTACAGTCGTTGAAACTCATGTCATAGACGGATCTTCTGTTTCAGAGTCCGAACTTGTAAAGTTAGCAGCATACGCTGAGAGTTCTTCAACGCATCCTATCGCGAAGTCTATTTGTGCCGCATATGGTAGTGAGATTGATCACTCAAAGATTTTGGATTTGCACGAAACTTCTGCTCAAGGAGTTGAAGCGACAATCGAAGGCAAACTTGTGAGGGTTGGCAAAGCAGAATTTGTTGATAGCGAGACTTCAAAAATCATGCCAGACTTGATTAAAACCGCAGGTAGCAAGGTATTTATTTCGATTTCGGGACAGATGGCTGGGTACTTTGTCATCTCTGACGTTGTTAAAGAAACTTCACGAGAGGCCATCTCGCAAATTAGAAAGCTAGGCATTGAAAAGACAGTCATGCTAACTGGTGACAATGAGCAAACAGCCAAAGATATAGCGAAAGAGTTGAATATCGATGAATTTCATGCAAATCTTTTGCCAGAGAACAAAGTTGAGCAAGTTGAAAGGCTCTCTGGCCAGGGATTATGTGCCTTTGTGGGTGATGGCATCAATGACGCGCCGGTTTTGATGAGAAGTGGCATTGGAATTGCGATGGGCGCTCTTGGTAGTGACGCGGCGATTGAAGCAGCTGACGTTGTCTTGATGGATGACGACCCGATGGGCATATCGCTTAGCATCTCAATAGCTCGAAGATGCCTAAGCATTGTTCATCAAAACATCGTCTTTGCTATCGGCATAAAGGTTCTGTTTCTCTTGCTAGGAGCTTTTGGTCTAGTTAATATGTATGCCGCAATTTTTGCCGATGTTGGAGTCATGGTTTTGGCAGTTCTAAATGCGATGCGATGCCTAAAGTACCAGAAAATCTGACAATCAATCTCGATCAACTTGAGCGCCCTAGTTTTTTGAAAAGCCCTTTTGCATTAAAATTAATAGAAGTTTATGGATTATCAAAAGCAAAATTATCAATATAGACTAGCTCAAAGGAAGAGGCAAAACAGACGTCGCCTTTTGTTGGGCGGTGGCGCGTCTATAGTTTTGCTGTTCGCTTTTTGCATTTGTACGTGGGCGATTGTTCATCCTTCAAAAGTTGACAATGTTCCAAGCTCTTCCAACCAGGAATTTACTAACATACAAGTTGGCGGCGAAAAGAAGAGCGAATCTGTTTCAGACAGCATTGTGATGACAATATATGGCGATAGAAACACCCGCGTGCTTAAAGGTGAAGAGTACTTGGAGGCAGGCTGTCATGCCACCGACACTCAAAATCGCGAAAACATTTCAGATATAGCGATCTCTGGCAACGTTGATACTGGTCGGGCAGGAACCTACGAGATCAAGTACAGCGCTACTTCAAAAGACGGTCGACAAAATTATGCAACTCGCACGGTGACTGTCGAAGACGATTTTGAACGCACAAATTACGTGCCAGTTTGCATGTATCACTACGTCTATGACAATTCAAACAAGCCTGAAACTGTCGACAACAATTGGATGCATGCTTCAACTTTTGAAGAGGAGCTGAAGTACTTAAGCGACAATGACTATTATTATCCTTCCTTTGAAGAGCTCGCCTCATTCGTTGAAGGCAAACACTCATTGCCTGATAAAAGCGTAATTTTAACTTTCGATGATGCCATGCCACAATTTTTGATGACTGGAGTGCCCCTGCTTGATAAGTATAAAATTCCGGCGACTTCATTCGTGATTTGTAACGATGAGGATGCTCGTGACAAGATTATGAATTATGCTTCACAATTTGTGCAATATCAATCACACTCATATGCTATGCACCGCGGCGGTTCAGGCATTGGCAGAGGTGGAGTCATACATTCAAGCTCGCGTGAAGACATAATTGCGGATCAAAAAAAGGCATCTGACATTCTTGGAACAAATGTAGCTTACGCCTATCCATTTGGCGACAATGACGAAACTGCCCAAAGTGCGTTGCAAGAAGCGGGCGTCAAATGTGCTTTCACAATCGACAATAAGCAAGTTAAAGTAGGCGATAATCTTTACGCTTTGCCAAGAGTTCGTATAAATGGATCGTTCAATCTTCAAACTTTCGTATCTCAAATTTCGTAGAGTATCCATTTTTCAAAAAAAATCGAAAGTCAAACAAAAATGCTAGAACAAGTTGAAATATTGCGAATGAGTTATGGACCTTGGGCAGTTGGCAAGCTAGAGAGCGGCAAGACTTGTTTTGTAAAGGGAGCGACCCCAGGCAAAACCTATGACGTCGAGATTTTTGAAAAAAAGAAAAATCTTTGCTATGGCAGGTTGGTTGAGCCATGTAAAAACATCCCAGGAGCTCCTTGGGCTCATCTCTCCTATGAAGTTCAAGTTGAACAAAAGAAGCAAATAATCATTGATGCTCTAACTCGAGTAGGCGCTCAGAACAAAGAATTTATTCTTAAATTGATGCCAGACTTGAAAAATAACCCAGCTAGAGCACTAAATTATCGAAATAAAATCGAACTTACCTATCGCAGCGGCACTCTTGGAATGATCGAAGAGGGCAGCGATAATTTTTATCAAGTAGACGAATTCGAACTTGCTAATAAGTTGATAAGTGATGCACCAAAGAAAATCGCAGGTGCTCTTCGCTTTGCGATGCATGGTGAGGATTTTGGTCTCTTTAGAGTTGGAATTCGCGGAAGTGAAAACACAAACTCAATTGAAATTGCACTTTGGACTACTCCAGGATGGTTTCCACGGTCCGAAGTGGCGAATATACTCAGCTCTGCTATAGATGCAACATCGATTGTAAGAGTCATCGCTGATGAGGGTAGCGCAAGACGAGTTAAACAAGTTGAAGTTTTAGCTGGCAAGGGAAGATGGAGCGAAGTTCTTCAAGGTCTTAAGTACGACGTATCTGCACCGTCATTCTTTCAAGTCAACACATGGGGAGCTTGCGAGCTACAAAAGATCGTTTTGAATTATTTAAAATTGACGCCAGACATGAATTTAAGAGTTGCCGATCTTTACTCGGGATGCGGAACTTTTACCCTCCCAATTGCAAAGAGCGGGATAGATGTTAGCGCAGTTGAGCTAGCAGGAAGCTCAACGCGAGATTTGAAGAGAAATCTAGAGAATTGCAATTTGCACGCAAAAGTCATATGCGACGACGTTTTGAAATTCATGCCAGACATGAATTTTGTCGATGTAGCTATTGTCGACCCTCCTAAATCTGGACTCGATAAACGTATAGTAAGCCTGCTTTCCCATAAAACTCAACATGTAATCTATGTAAGCTGTGATCCGCAAACACTTGCTCGGGACATAAAAAGATTTGCAGAGCTTGGTTTTGAAATCCAGAAAATCGATGCAGTAGATATGTTTCCACAAACTTTCCATGTAGAGACAATAGTGTTGCTATCTAAAATAGCTAACTAGAAGGCATATTTGTCGGTCCACTTACAAATGCGAAGTTGAAGTCTGGCATTAATTAAACTTTAGTTTTATATAATTTATAGAGTTATGTCGCTATCTCAAAATAACGAAATTCAATCACAAGAAAAGTTGATTTCTATCATCGTTCCGTGTTTCAACGAGCAAGATACTATCGAGATCTTTCATGCTCAAACAACAGCTGTTCTGCAGGAAATTGCAGGCTACGACTATGAAATTATCTATATTGACGACGGGTCAAAAGACAAAAGCCTAGAGATGATAAGAGAAATTCATCGTCGCGACAACCACGCGCGCTACATTTCTTTTTCAAGAAATTTTGGCAAAGAGGCAGCGATGTATGCTGGTTTTTGCAATGCGAAAGGATCGCTAGTCACAATCATGGACGCAGATCTACAAGACCCACCTTCGCTTTTGCCTAAGATGGTGGAAATTCTTGAAACAGACCACTACGATTCTGTTGCTGCTCGAAGATCGAATAGGGCAGGCGAAGCGAAATTTAGGAGTTTTCTTGCAAAGAGATTTTATGGCATTATCAATCGAATTAGCGAAGTCGAAATTGTAGAAAGTGCTAGAGATTATCGTTTGATGAAACGAAAAATGGTTGACGCAATTATCAAGATGTCGGAACACAATCGCTTTACTAAGGGGATTTTCAGCTGGGTGGGGTTCAAGACTTATTGGCTATCATACGAAAATGTCGAGAGAGCGGCAGGTCAAACTTGTTGGTCGACCTTTGGACTTCTAAAGTACGCGATAAATGGAATTCTCAACTTCTCGGAAGCTCCTCTTAAAATTGCAACGTGGATCGGAATAGTGTCGTCTATTTTGGCTACACTTGCACTTATCTTTATCGTGTTACGACACCTAGCGTTTGGCGACGCGGTTGACGGCTGGGCTTCTCAAGCTTGCATAACAATATTTATCGGCGGTATTCAACTTCTGTGCATTGGAATTTTGGGCGAGTATCTCTCTAAAGTCTACACGGAGACTAAGCGCAGACCTCACTATATTATCGCCGAGAGTTCCTAGATTTTGACTATTGGCTAATCGTAGATTAAAAGAGATAGCGTTTTGGGGTGCAAACTTTGCAATACCTATTTTGATGCTGTGCGTAATTGTAAAAATTACAAATGTTTATCCATTTGGAGATTTGTCATTTTTAAGCGAAGACCTAAAATACCAATACATCGACTTCTATCAATGGTTTAAACGTGTTTTATGCGGGCAGGAATCGATCTTCTACTCAACATCTTTGGGACTCGGCGCAAACACGTGGGGACTTTACAGCTATTACTTAGCGAGCCCGCTTAACTTCCTAGTTCTACTATTCGATGAAAATAAAACTACACTATTTATATTTGTAGTTACAGGTATTAAACTCGGTCTAATGCAAATCGCGTCTGTCTTTTATTTGACGAGACGTTTCAATTTAAACAAGGGTGTCGCCTTCGCTCTTGCAATTGGATTCACTTGGTCACTGTGGGTAGCCACTGACCTCAGAAATCCAATGTGGATCGACTCTCTCATACTCCTTCCACTCATAATGCTTGGAACTTTCAAAGTGGTACAAGAAAACAAGTGGGTGCCGCTCGCAATTTTGCTCTCAATTGACATCATGATTTGCTGGTATACGGCATATATGAGTGTAATATTCACGATTATGCTCGCGATTGTAGAGTGGGCACATTGCGGCAAGAAATACTCGTTCTTCAAGCTTGCATTGCGTTTTGCAAAACCGTTCATCATTGCCATTCTAATCAGCGCATGGACTCTTCTGCCAACAATCGAAGCAATGTCAATGAGCGGATCAGAGGCAACAAGTTTCTTTGAATCAATCATCCTCATCTTCACCCCAGAGACCGTTGACGACCTAAAGAAGGCAATTCTCACTACACGCCCGTTCTTTGAAGCGATAGTGCGCGGGCTGATACCTTTTCTCTATAAACTCGATTACGTCCCGCAACTATATGGTGGCCTTCTCTTTATATTCTGTTTAATCATGTTCTTTGCTACAAATGTCGCAACAAAAAAGACAAAGAGAATCGTTGGTATCTTTATAGTTGTGCTTCTAGTTTCAATCTTTTTTAATCCGCTAGAAGCGATTTGGTGCGGTTTTAGACGTCCAAACGGTCTTTTCTCAAGACCTTGCATGTTCATTGCTCCAACTCTCATGTGGATCTCTGGCCTATGGCTTCAAAAATGTAAAAATGGTGATGTTAGATTAAATGTTGGGTCAAGACTTAAGAACAAAGATCTCTCAAAGTTGGCATTCATTAGCAAGAGCAGCTTTTTAGTACTCCTAAGTGCGATTGTTATTGTCGACTTTACGCTCACAGGCTGTTTTGCATGGAGGGCTATTTACAAAGATTACACGCAAGAGCAAAATGACGACTATTACAGCCAATCTAATACGCAAATCTCATGGCTGAAGAACTACGATGCAAGCGTTTGGCGAATGGAGCGAACGTTTACGCGCGCCTCTATTGCAGCACTAAACGAGTCTCTGAGTTGCAATTATCTTGGAGTGTCAACTTACAGCTCATCTCACAACAAGTCGGCGCTCAATTTGATAAATGGACTGGGTTATGGAAGTTCGGGAAGAATGCATACGCGATACTCAAACTCAATTCTATTAATCGATTCGATCTTGGGTGTCAAGTACACCTCTGATTTCTCTCGCCCTGTCAAACTTGAAGAGGTTGAAGACGCACCTCGCGTTTACGAGTCAAAGATCTTTTCCAATCCTTACGCACTTTCCCTTGGCTACTCGGTTCCCGAAACGCTAGTTGACGCAACTCTAAGAGGCCAAAATTGCTTTGAATACCAAAATTCCTTTGCCAGTGCGTTGCTAGGATACGACGTTGAAATTTATAAAAGGTGCGATAGCACTCTAACCCAAAACAAAGAAGATGAGAAAATCTGGAGTGTGGAAGTTCCTGAGGGTGCGATAGGTTATCTGAAAGTTAACAATGTCGATGAATCAATTAGAACGTTTCTCTGTCTTGATGATGCTCCATTTGAGCGAGCGGGGTGGAGATTTAACGATGCAATTAAGTCGTTTAATACAATCGAAGAAGTGAAGTCTGGCACGCATAACGTGGTAATTACAACTGAGGATGCTTTTAAGGATGAAGAGGACGAGCAGTGGACTATGAGCGAAAGTGAAAAAGAAAAGGAGCGTAAGTTTTTTCGGGATGTCGATTGCGACTTTTATTACTTAGATTTAGAAATCTTTAATAATCTGATAGACAAACTGTCGCAAAGCCAAATAAATTTTTCTCAATTTAGCGGCAATGGTATAGTTGGCAAAATCAATGCTGATGAAGACGGACTTGCAATGATTAGCGTCCCTAAGGAAAAGGGATGGAGCGTTTTTGTTAATGGAGGTGAAGTTGAAACACAAGGCGCCTTTGACAATGCCTTGACACTTGTTCCAGTTAAGAGCGGTGAAAATCTAATCGAAATGCACTTTCAAAGTCCAGGACTAATTCAAGGCGCAGTTGTTTCCAGCTGCACAATTTTGGCATTAATGTGCTTTTATATTATTAGGAGACGCACGGCTTCTATCCCTTCATCAATTCATAGATGAGTTGGCAACATGATTTGCCATGTGGGAGTTTTACGAC
>CAVFJE010000031.1:0-433 GCA_963622845.1 Dialister sp. CAG:486 | reverse complement strand
TTCGTTCATAAAGGAGCGATATTTCTCTTCATTGTAAGATCCTTTTTCGATCGCCTGCACAAGCTCATGAGCACTTTCGCAAAATGGCAAAGGAATCTCCTTTTTAATGTCAATATTTAGCTCTCTGTCTTTTAAATATTGAGAATAATCGAAGGCATACAAATAAGTTGGCAGAGACAAAAGCCCAGCTTCATAAATTATGGTCGAATAATCGCTCACGACAATGTCAGCAATGCACAGCTTTTCTTGCGTTTTACCCGCAACTTTGACAACCTTTGTGTCTTCAATTTCTGTCTTTGAAAGTGGGTGAGGCGAATAGATGACGTTGTATTTTTGCCCGTCTATTGCATCTAAGAAATTCTTGTAAGCATGGTGTGCTCGCTTGATAGAACGATCCCCCATTCGATACGTCGGCGCATATAAAATATTAATC
>CAVFJE010000030.1:963-4747 GCA_963622845.1 Dialister sp. CAG:486 | reverse complement strand
TTTTGTTGGTTGATGCACAAGCAAGGGGTTATAAATAATTAAATGAGGGTCAGATACTTTTGCATCATCAGCTGCTCTTGTCATAACTCCTTTGGTATTACAATCTTTGATGTCTTCAAAAACTCTATTTCTGCTATTTTCACTTCTTCCCATAATCCAATAAGCGCACCAAATGGACGAGCCGTCAATTGACTTTGCTATATAAATTCCGCGCCCTGGATATTTCTTAGATGATAAATATTCGCAAACGTTAGTCATAAGAATTTCCTTTGTAATGCTCTTTATTGTCTGTCCAACTTCTCACTTACCTCTATAACAGCTTGTGGCAAAATTACCCACTCACACGCCTCCATAATTCTCTTTTGAAGAGATTCAGGAGTGTCATTTTCTAAAACATCAATTGCCCGCTGAGAAATAATTTCACCACCGTCGCAAATTTCATTGACATAGTGAACAGTAGCACCACTAATTTTGACGCCTCTTTTAAGAGCACATTCATGAACCTTCAAACCATAGAATCCCTCTCCACAAAAAGCAGGAATTAAAGATGGATGCACATTGATTATGCGATTTCGATAAGACTCAATTACTTTATTGGAGAGGATTGTCATAAAACCCGCCAAGACAACTAGATCGATTTTGCGATCATTTAGTACTTTTATTAATTGATCATCGTATTCATCTTGAGATTGATACATCTTTCTTTCAATAATACAAGTTTCAATACTAGCATCCCTAGCACGCGTTAGTGCATAAGCGTCGGGTTTAGAAGATATAACAAGAGATATTTTGCCATGAGCATTCTCGCCTTTATTTTGCGAATCGATCAAAGCTTGAAGATTTGTGCCTCCACCAGAAACTAATACAGCGAGATTTATCATTAGATCTCTACGCCTTCCTGACACACAATTTGTCCAATTACAGAAGCATCAATGTGATGAGCTTTAGAAGCTTCTATGACTTTTTGCGCGTCACATTCGTCACAAATAACAACCATTCCGATTCCACAATTAAAAGTGTTAAATAATTCGCGATTAGAAATACCGGACATTTGTTGCATAATCTTAAATATTGGAAGAACCTCGAAAGATGTAATGTCGATTTTAACGCCAAGACCACACTTTATAGCTCGCGGAATGTTCTCTATAAAACCTCCGCCTGTAATATGAGCTATGCCTTTAACAATACCACTCTTGTTTATCTCATTAGCAATGCCAACATAAATTTGAGTAGGTTTGAGCAACTCTTCACCAAGAGTACAACCAAGTTCATCGAAATATTTGTCAAGAACTCGGGGGTTGTTGTCTATATCAAAGAGCGTTCTCACTAGTGAAAAACCATTTGAGTGAACTCCATTAGATCGAAGTCCAACTAACACATCGCCAACTCTTTGATTGTCAGACGTTATCATCTTAGGTCTGTCAACGACACCACAAGCAAAACCTGCAATATCATATTCATCTTCTGCATAGAAACCTGGCATCTCAGCCGTTTCTCCACCGATAAGAGAACAATTGCTCATCTCACACCCGTGCGCAACTCCTGAGACGATTTGTTCGATTTTCTCTGGATAGTTCTTTCCACAAGCAATGTAGTCGAGAAAAAACAGAGGTTCAGCACCCGAACAAATTATGTCGTTGACACACATGGCAACACAATCAATGCCTATTGTGTCGTGTTTGTTCAAAATATGAGCAATCTTTAACTTGGTCCCGACTCCGTCAGTGCCAGAAATCATGACTGGATCAGCCATGTCTTTGATCTTTGAAAGTGAAAATGCTCCGCCAAAACCACCAAGTCCGCCAATCACTTCGTCTCGTCTAGTTTTAGCGACGTGAGCTTTAATGAGCTCAACCGATCTATATCCAGCTTAGACATCAACTCCACTTTTCTTATATTCGCTCAAAAAAATAACCTTTCTCTTATCTCTCTTATAGTGTTTTGCCTGTACCCGAGAGTGACAAAGGTCTTTGATAAGGTTCAATTTTGACTCTATCTTTAATATCACAAGGGTACTCACCACTAAAACAACCTGTGCAAAAATTACAATTGGAATTAATTGCGATTTTCTCTACATCAGCACAGCTTAAATAGCCCAATGAATCACAACCTAAAATCTCTCTTATTTGTTCATTGTCACGATTAGTTGCTACAAGCAAATCGGCATCTGGTACGTCTGTTCCAAAAAAACATGGATATCTAAAAGGCGGAGATGAAACCCTGAAGTGAACCTCACGTGCTCCTGCTTTGTAGAGCAACTCAATTAATCTCTTTGATGTTGTACCTCGAACAATAGAGTCGTCAACCAAAACGACACGCTTGCCACGAATTGCAGAGGGTATAGGATTAAGCTTGATTCTTACTGTATTCGTTCGCTCTGTTTGAGTACTTTGAATAAAAGAGCGACCGACATATTTATTTTTAACGATGCCAGCAACATATGGAATAGAGCTCTCTTGTGCAAATCCTTGTGCTGCATCAAGTCCAGAATCGGGCGCTCCAATGACTACGTCTGCATCGGCTCCATGCGATCTTGCTAGCAACTTGCCAGCTTCTATCCTTGCTTCGTGAACACATGTTCCTTCAATTATTGAGTCAGGTCTTGCAAAATAAATATATTCAAATACGCAAATACTTGGCTTTGTTTCAGGGACTTTCTCGCTTAAAGACCTGATACCATTTATATCGATTACAACTATCTCTCCAGGTTTTATGTCACGGACAAAATCTGCACCTACAGTATCTAGAGCACATGTTTCAGACGCGACTACATATCCGCCTTCATTTGGCAAAACTCCAAGGCAAAGAGGTCGAATGCCATGAGGATCTCTTGCTGCAATGAGCTTAGTTGCACTCATGATAACAAGACAATAAGCGCCTTCAATCAAATCCATCGTCTTTGAGACTGCAGTCTCTATATTAGGAGATGTAATTCTCATTTGAGTTACAAGATGTGTGATGATCTCGGTATCTGAAGTTCCATGAAAAATAGATCCTGAGAGTTCAAGTTGTTCTCTTAACATCATTGCGTTAGTAAGATTGCCATTGTGACATAGTGCCATCGAACCCTTTGAGTGATGAACTATCATAGGCTGTGCGTTCGAGATAGTAGTTTTGCCACTAGTAGCATATCTAACATGCCCAGTTGCCATTTTTGCTTCTTTGCTTAGCGAATCTAAGACTGTTGAAGTGAATACATCACTTACAAGTCCCATGCCACAATGACCTGAAAGAACACCATCGTTGTTTAGGGCAATTCCGCAACTCTCTTGTCCTCTATGTTGTAAGGAATAGAGTGCTCTATACGTCTCATATGCAAGATTGAGAGCACCAGCTTTGTCGTATATTCCAAATACTCCACATTCTTCATTAAGTGAAAACAAGTTATTGTGTGCTGGCATCATAAATCGAACTTCTCAACTCTCTTTCTTGCAAAATATATTTATATTCCAACTAAAGAATTCTCGACATAACCTCTTGATAAGCTTCGCTCTCCCCGCCAAGACCTCGTCTAAACAAGTCCTTATCAAGGCGCTCACCAGTAGTTTTGTCCCACAATCGACATGTATCAGGAGAAATCTCATCAGCAAGGATGACGGAACCATCTTGACATCTTCCAAATTCAATCTTAAAGTCAATTAATCTGATGTTGACAGAATCGAAGATTTTTATCAATTCATCATTAATTCTAAAAGCATAATTTTTAATTTTATTTATCTCTTCTTGAGTAGCTAAATCGAGCGCAATCGCATAATAACTATTGATGAGCGGGTCATGCAGATCG
>CAVFJE010000030.1:0-913 GCA_963622845.1 Dialister sp. CAG:486 | reverse complement strand
GTTGTGTACCTTCTTCTATTTGCATCCTCTTAGAGAAAGAACCTGCAGCAACGTTTCTTATAATCACTTCAAGTGGAATAATTTCAACTTTTTTAACTAATGTGTCGCGATCATTTAACTCTTCTAGAAAATGTGTAGGAATGCCTGCTGTCATGAGTTTTTGCATGATAGCATTTGACATTTTGTTGTTGACAACACCTTTGCCATCAATGGTACCCTTTTTCTCGCCATCTCCAGCTGTAGCACAATCGCGATAGTGGACCATAACTATATCTGGCTCACTTGTAGAAAAGACCTGTTTAGCTTTGCCCTCGTATAACAACTCTTTTGTTTCAATGGCCATGATAAAACTACCTTTCACTAAGCTTATCTATTAAATTTTTGTCCTTTTCTATAATAGCATTAGCAATTTCTTCGCGACATCTATCTAGTTTTTTAACTAAATTTTCATCATTTATAGAAAGAATTGAGATTGCCAAATACGCTGCATTTTTAGAACCGTTTATCGCAACGGTAGCAACTGGAAATCCGCTAGGCATCTGTACTGTGGACAAAAGTGCGTCCATTCCATCCATCGCTCCACCTGAAAGTGGAAGTCCAATAACGGGAAGAGTTGTGTTTGCCGCAAAAGCTCCAGCAAGATGAGCTGCCATGCCTGCCGCGCAAATGATGACTCCATATCCTTCATCTCTAGCACTCTTAGCTAGCGTCGCTGCTCTGTCTGCAGTTCTATGCGCTGATACTATTCGAACGTCATAAGGAATATCAAACTCATCAAATACACTAAAACTCTTGCTAACAGTATCAAAATCAGAATCTGAACCCATAACAATAAGCACAGAATTATTTTTGCTCATATCCCTTTTCCTTTGTTTTAAACCCGTTGAAACATAGTTGTTACAGAAGATATATT
>CAVFJE010000029.1:0-4134 GCA_963622845.1 Dialister sp. CAG:486 | reverse complement strand
ACTTCAAGCTAAGTTATACAAAGAAGATATCGAGCCAAATCTGAGCGAAGGAAAGACTCTTGCGTTTGCACATGGCTTTAACGTTCACTTTGGTTGTATTAAACCACCAGCAAATACAAATCTCATAATGGTTGCTCCAAAAGCTCCTGGTCACACTGTCAGAAGCGAATATCTCGAAGGCAAAGGCACACCTTGTCTAGTGGCTGTAGAAAACGATGCAACTGGAGACGCTTGGGATATTGCACTTGCTTACTCAGCTGCTATTGGCGGCGCTAGAGCAGGCGTTCTAGAGACAACTTTTAGAACTGAAACAGAGACTGACTTGTTTGGAGAGCAAGCAGTTCTTTGCGGCGGCGTTTGCGCTTTGATGCAAGCTGGATTTGAAACACTTGTTGAGGCAGGCTATGATGAGAGAAATGCATATTTTGAATGCATTCATGAGATGAAGCTAATCGTTGATCTTATCTATCAATCTGGCTTTGCTGGAATGAGATATTCTATATCAAACACCGCAGAATATGGCGACTATATCACTGGACCAAAAATAATCACTGATGAGACAAGAGCTGCTATGAAGAAGATTCTCTCAGACATTCAAGATGGTACTTTTGCAAAAGACTTCCTGCTAGACATGAGCGATGCAGGCTCTCAAGTTCACTTCAATGCTATGCGTAAAAAAGCAGCTGAACATCAATGTGAGAAGGTCGGCGAAGAAATTCGCAAACTTTATAGCTGGTCAGACGATGATCAATTGATTAACAACTAAAGTATCGTCAATCCATTTATTTTGCCTTGCATTAGGGGAGCTGAAAGTGTCGCTCCCCTTTTTTAATTTTCGTCCTTTTTTAACCTTGAATTAGTGCTCATAGTTGTAAAATTTATAAAAAGCAAAATGAAGAACAGCGAGGAGTAATCATGGATCCTAAAACACGTAGCGAATCTCTATCATATGCCCCAGGAAGATCTCTTTTGCATGCACTTGGCATGACTGACGAAGAGATGAGGCGCCCGCTTGTCGGTATTGTTAACTCATACAACGAAATTGTACCAGGTCACATGAACCTTGACAAAGTAGTCGAAGGAGTCAAACTAGGCGTCGCTATGGCAGGTGGCACTCCTATTGAATTTCCAGCTATCGCTGTTTGCGACGGTATCGCCATGGGTCATGTTGGCATGAAATATAGTCTTGTCACTCGCGACATTATTGCTGATTCGACTGAAGCTATGGCAATTGCACATGGCTTTGATGCTCTAGTGATGATCCCTAATTGCGACAAAAATGTTCCTGGACTTCTGATGGCTGCTGCACGCGTCAATGTTCCAACTATATTTGTGAGCGGCGGTCCAATGTTGGCAGGACATATCGATGGCCACAAAACTTCACTATCTTCTATGTTTGAAGCTGTTGGTGAATTTAATGCAGGAAAAATTGATGTAGAAAAAGTACACGAATTTGAGTGCAAAGTATGTCCATCTTGTGGATCTTGCTCTGGTATGTATACAGCTAACTCTATGAATTGCTTAACCGAAGTATTGGGTATGGGTCTAAAAGGCAATGGCACGATTCCTGCTGTATATTCTTCACGCATCGAGCTCGCTAAAAGAGCTGGTATGCAAGTCATGGAACTCTACAAAAACAACATCCGACCACGTGACATTATGACATACGATGCATTTCTCAATGCTCTAACTGTCGACATGGCACTTGGTTGCTCAACAAATTCAATGTTGCATCTTCCAGCTATAGCACATGAATGTGGACACGACATCAACCTTGATGTGGCAAATGAGATATCAGCGCGCACCCCTAATCTATGTCACCTTGCACCTGCAGGACGTACATATATGGAGGATCTAAATGAAGTAGGTGGCGTTTATGCAGTTATGAACGAGCTTTCTAAAAAGGACCTCCTACATCTAGATTGCATCACGGTAACAGGTAAAAGTGTTGGTGAAAATATCAAGGGGTGCATCAATGGTGACCACAACATTATTCGACCTATCGATGACCCATACTCAAAGACTGGTGGCATTGCAATTCTAAGAGGAAATCTTGCTGAAGAAGGATGTGTTGTTAAGCGCTCTGCGGTCTCGGAGAAAATGCTCGTACACGAAGGTCCTGCTAAAGTTTACGAATCTGAAGAAGAAGCTCAAGTAGCAATTAACGCTGGCAAGATTGTAGCAGGAGACGTCGTCGTTATCAGATATGAAGGTCCAAAGGGTGGACCTGGCATGAGAGAAATGCTAGCTCCTACCTCCTCTATTATGGGGATGGGACTTGGAGAGTCCGTTGCTCTAATCACAGACGGTCGCTTTAGTGGCGCGACAAGAGGAGCTTGCGTCGGTCATATTACACCTGAAGCGGCAAGCGGTGGGCTTATTGGTGTAGTTAAAAATGGAGACATTATCAAAATTGATATACCTAACAATTCCATTGAACTTAAAGTGGACCAAGCAGAGATTGACGAGCGTATGGCAAACTTTGTACCAAAGAAAAAAGAGCTAAGCGGATACCTTAAACGCTATGCAGCTCAAGTCACAGGTGGCGCTAAGGGTGCCATCATAAATTATTAGTCATCAAATGAAAAGAAAAGATACAACCTCCATTTTGAACAATCTTGCTATCTTTACGCATGTAAAAGGTAGTCTAGATGGATTCGCCTCTTATGCGGACTTCGCTAGAGAAGTCTTTAACAAAACTGGAGGCAACTTAACCAAGTATCTATGCGATGTTGTTCTAGATTCAAGCAATCCTCACTTGGATAGGATTTGCCAATCTAAGCATGTTCCAAAGTGCCTTAAAGAGCGCACTTACTGTGAGCTAGAACTAATTCAAGTAATTCTTGACAATGGCTATCAACCTTTGACAAATTACTTTGAAGAGCGCAATGTTGATCTTTGTGCAAAACTTTCAATAGAAAAAGTAGATATCAAAAAGTTGTATGACAAACAAATTAAACATCTCTCCACAAAAGGATTTGGCATTTATAAACACTCAAAAATGCTTGAAATTGATCGCTCGGGAAATCTCAGAGCTGTCTCAAACCCTGATACTATCAAACTTAGTGATTTGTTTGATTATGAGCTTGAGCGAAAACAAGTTTTAGACAACACAATATTTTTTCTCGATGGTGCGAATGCTCAAAATGTGCTTTTAACGGGCGATGCAGGGACTGGGAAATCATCTACTATAAAAGCTATCGCCAATGAGTTTGCTCATCGTGGACTTCGCATTGTGCAAATTACAAAAGAACAAATCTCTCTTATTCCAAAAATAGAAGAGGAGTTGTCGAAAATTCCACTAAAATTCATTTTGTTTATTGATGACATTTCTCTGTCAACAGAAGATGAAAACTTCTCGGAGGCAAAAAGATTGCTTGAAGGGACACTTTGTGCTCAACCTGACAACATATTGATATATGCAACTTCAAACAGACGTCATATCGTTAGAGAAAAGTTCGCTGACAGAGATGGCGATGACATCCATGTAGGTGATGCAATAGCCGAGATGGTGTCCCTCTCTGAACGCTTCGGGCTTAGGGTAAATTTCTCTCGACCATCAAAAGAAGCATATCTCAATATCGTAAGAAATCTAAGCGAGTTTGCAGATGTTCAAATAGATGAGAGTACACTTGTTGACAAAGCTGAACAATATGCACTCTACAATGGTGGTCGTTCTTGCAGACTCGCAAAACAATTTGTAGATCAAATTTCTAATTCTTAAATTGTGAAGGATGCTTGGGGAAAAAGTCGAACCGTGGCGGCAGACCCTCTATCTCGTGCTCGTCTACGTTCCCAAAAATTTCGCTCAAAGATAGGAAGTCAGACCTCCAATTAAAGAACATGTTGAAATCAACCTTCATATATTCACAAATTAGCTCGCATCCACATGGAGCAAAACCATGAAGCATTAGAGCTGAAACCCAAGTCATAAAAGTGCAATCGCTCAAAAGGTTTGCACGTTCACTATTAAATTGATCACTCTCGCTGCAATTCTTAGCACCATCAGCCCAGTATTTTTGTGCAAATCTTATATAGTCCTCTGCGACGGAAAATGCCGTATGCAATTGTGCTTTTTGCATGCACTCATCGAATTCAAGAATAGCTTTGTGTGTTGCAGAGACAATACTCTCG
>CAVFJE010000028.1:2665-16091 GCA_963622845.1 Dialister sp. CAG:486 | reverse complement strand
TAACTCTGCTGCTCAATTTGGTACAGACATCGGAGCAAAACTAAAAGAGGACGGCGTCGATGCTGTTATTCTAACTAGCACTTGAGGCACATGTACTCGTTGCGGTGCAACGATGGTTAAAGGGATCGAAGCTTATGGCATCCCAGTAGTGCATGTTTGTACAGTTGTTCCAATCTCAAAGACGATTGGTGCAAACAGAATTGTTCCTGCTATCGGTATTCCTTATCCTTTGGGTGATCCAACGCAGGGCGAAGAGGAGTCAAAGAAGATTAGACGTGAGCTAGTAGAAACATCTCTCAAAGCTCTACAAACTCCAGTTACAGATCAAACTGTATTCGAGTAAATAATTAGTCAAGAGTAGGATGCAAAAAAGATAGAGAGCTTCTCGCAAAAGGAGAGGTTTTAAGCCGAGAAGCTCTCTTATTAAAGAAATTATTATTATAAATTACCCTGAGGGAGGGTAGAATCATGAATAACAAAATGAAAATCGGAGCAGTCATCGGCTTCACTGGAGCGATGATTGCTTTTTATATTGGAGCTGGTTTTGCGACTTTTCAAGAAGTTTTGCAATATGAAGCTTCATATGGAAATGCAATGATAGTTGTTGTCATTACACTAGCGATCATCTATCTTTATACTAACTTCTCTTTCGCTACAGTTGGTAGTCGAGTAAAAGTCAAGCGCGGTGGAGAGATATATGATCACTATTGCGGACGTGCAATCGGAAAGTTCTTCGATTGGTTCTGTGCTATCTATTGCTATATTTGCTTCTTCGTCATGTGCGGCGGCGCAAATTCAACTATCGTTGAGCTTTTTGGCTACTTCGGCGTAGATGTGCCAAATGGCATCGGTGCTGTCATCATTACAGTGACCGCTATTGCAACTGTAATCTTTGGTCTAAATGGCATCGTCAACGCGCTGGGCAAGCTTGGACCTATCATCGTCGTGCTAATTCTCTTTGTAGCTATTTGGACAGTTGGAACTTCTATCAGTGGTTACGATCAAGGCATCAAAGACATGGAGGCTATGGTTGCTGACGGAACGGTGGCTACAGTTGGTGGCAATCCACTATCTGATGTCGCTCCATGGTCTAACCCTATCTTTGCAGCTCTTTCATATAGCGGCTTCGTTATTATGTGGTTTGCTGCATTCATGTCAGAGCTTGGTGCTAAAAACAATCTCAAGGAAGTAAACGCAGGAGTTGTTGGATCTATCGTTTGCATCGGTGCCGCTGCTATCCTTTGCTCGATTGCTCTTATCAGCACTGCTAGCGAATCATGCGTCAAAGACATTCCATCACTATACCTCGCTATGAAGATTAGCCCAATATTTGGTGTTATTTATGCTGTAATCGTATTTTGCGGAATTTACACAACTAGTGTTCCTCTGCTTTGGACTGGCATCACACGCATCACTCCTGAAGGCACACCAAAGTATAAGATTACTGTTGCAATCGGTGCTATTGTCGGTTGCTTAATCGCATGTTTCGTCCCGTATCAAGGATTAGTCAACTTCATATATGGAACGCTTGGATATGTTGGCTTCATCCTTGTCTTCTTTATGATTATCTATGACATCAGAACGAAGATGGGCAAAAATCCAATCGCTCCTCAAATGGCACCTTTCGCTGGCAAGCCAGGAGATTTGAAAATTGCAGAGACTTCTTCGGTTACAGAAGCAGCTAATAGTGCAAATGTAGTATCACAACAAAGTGAGACGAACAAGACAAAAGATGAGGTAAAATCTTAAATTAGACGTATCCTCATAGGTTTGGGGATACTAGGATATTCCCTCCTTTTTATAAGTGGCGTACCCTCTCGACTCGACATCTTAGAGGGACGTCATTTTTTTATGCCCTCATTGATATAATTTTTATGTCGAAAATTAAAGTGAAAGGCAAAGATAATACATGTGTGGAATAGTTGGATTTTGCGGAAAGCTCGATGCAGGACAAGTTCTCATAGATGGACTAAAACAACTTGAATATAGAGGTTACGACTCTGCAGGAGTAGCTCTTCAAGGTGAGGAAGAAATCTCAGCAATTAAAACGAAAGGAAAAGTTGCAGCTCTCGAGTCGCTTCTCAACTCGCAATCTATCGCCTCACATACAGGAATAGGTCACACTAGATGGGCGACGCATGGAATTCCAGATTCCACCAACGCACATCCTCATATATCTTGTGATGGGAGATTTGCCATCGTACACAATGGTATCATCGAGAACTTTGCGGAGCTAAAAGATGAGCTAATCGATAGCGGACATAAGTTCAAGTCAGCAACTGACTCTGAGGTAATTGCTCACCTTCTTGAAGTCGAATATGATGGAAATCTTGTCGAAGCCCTCTCAAAGGTAACATCAAGACTTGTTGGCAGCTGGGCGATAGCCGCAATTTCAACGCATGATCCCAACAAGATTGCGGTTGCAAGAAAAGACTCTCCACTAATTTTGTGCCACAATGAAGACGGGTGTTTTATAGCGTCAGACACAATTGCACTTCTTCCCTATTCAAGAGATGTCTATATTCTTGAAGATGGCGATATTGCTGAGTGCGGCATTGATGGTGTCAACTTCTTTAACAGCTCAATGTCAAGAGTTCAGCGCGAGCCTATACATATTAGCTGGGACATCGACGTAGCAGAAAAAGGCGGTCATCCTGACTTTATGCTTAAAGAAATATATGAGCAACCACGAGTTATACGAGACACGCTTTTAGGGCGCTTTGAGTCGGGTCATATCGAAATTGATGAGCTAAATATGACTCATGAAGAATTGGCCCTAATAGACCAAGTTTATATCATAGCTTGCGGCACATCGTATCACGCTGGTTTAATAGCCAAAAACTTGATAGAGAGCTGGGCTAGAATACCAGTTCAAGTTGAAGTTGCAAGCGAATTTAGGTACAGAGACCCAATAATTACTCCTACTACACTGGTAGTTGCTATCTCTCAATCTGGGGAAACTGCTGACACCTTAGCAGCACTTAGAGATGCAAGAGTCAAAGGGGCTCGCGTATTTGGAATTACTAATGTTCTAGGTTCTCCTCTAGCAAGAGAATCAGATGGCGTCATCTATACGAAAGCTAACAAAGAAATTGCCGTTGCTTCAACTAAGAGCTTTTTAGGCCAAGTAGTCTCAACAACTTTGCTAGCTCTTTTCTTAGGCCAAGTCAAAGGCAAACTAAGCGGGCGTCACATTCAACTCTTATACAGAGAACTTGGTGATTGTGCCTCTCTTGTTGAAGAAATTCTTAGCGATACCAGCGAAGTAGAACGAGCTGCCGCGTCTTGCAAAGATGCTGACAGCGCTCTTTTCGTAGGTCGTGGAATGGGAGCTGCAATCGCTTACGAGGGAGCTCTTAAGCTTAAAGAAATATCGTATCTTCACGCAGAGGCTTATGCAGCCGGAGAGATGAAACATGGACCTATCGCTCTGCTCGATGATGGTTTTCCTGTCATTGCTATTGCAACTCAGAGTCCAGTCTATGATAAAGTAATCTCAAACCTTCAAGAATGTAAGACAAGAGGAGCGAAAATCGTCGCAATTGCAACACAAGGCGATGAAGATATCAAGAATTTAGCTGATTTCGTAATCTATATACCAAACGTAAGAGAAGCCTTTTTGCCTATTTTGGCATCTGTACCTCTTCAACTATTTGCAAGAGAGATAGCACTCTTGCGAGGTTGCGATGTTGATCAACCTCGCAACCTTGCAAAAAGTGTAACTGTCGAATAAAAAAGCTTGTTAACCTAAAACTTATTTGGTGCTCAGCTTCGCTGAGAAGACACCTGTTTTGCCATAGCCATTCTTATCGCGCTCTAAGTCCCAACCATGGCTAGCAAGGCTCTCCCACTCGGTCTTTGATGATGTGTAGTGGTGAGCTGAACCTAGTGCCTCGTTATAACAAGTGTAAATTGCGTAATCGCCACCTGTCATAAATCCATTACCCGTATCTTCTGTCCATCCGTAATTCTCAACAAGATTTTTCATCTCCGCTTCATCTGAAGTGTAGTAATGGCTTGAGTGTCCCATTGCACCCAGAGCTGCGTTGTAAAGCCTATAAACTTGCTTAGTTGTCGTTGTAGCGTTAGTAGTTGATGCAGGTGCCAACCAATCGATACCTTCACAAATCCAATAGTCACTATTCGTTGCAGAAAGTGCATTGAAGTTATCATACTCTGCCTTATTTGTAGTAAATAGGTGCTCAGAAGTAATCATGTTGTACATACGATAAACTGGTGTGACTTCTTCAAATTCAACTTCAACTGTATACTCGTCAACATCTGAGGATGCAAGAGTTGCACTCTCAAGAGTAACAGATTGAGTTTGAGCAAGGATGTTTTCATATGTGACAATCTTGGCGTCACTTGTATCGTTCATCCTTCTTTGATACTCAGTGTTTGTAGTTTGCCACTTTGTCTTGTCAATCTTGGCAAAAGCACCTTGGTCAACTCCATTAATTTTAATTGACTTGATAATGCTAATGTTAGAGTTGTTCGTGCTCTTAGGATTCCAACTTACTGTGAGAGCATTTCCATCATCGATATCTTTCGTTTGTCCAACAGACAATGTTGATCCATTAACTTTAACATCTCCAGATCCACTGACAGCCGTCAAAGTAACGATCGGGATCTCGCGTCCCCACTTAGCTTTCAAAGTGATATCTCCAGATTGCGTTGCAGAAATTGTGGTAACCTTCTCGTCATTTAGATACCAGCCCTTGAACTTTGTCTTTACGCTATCTTCCTCTGGAACAGGATCAATTAGAGTAATCTCGCCTTCACCATAAGTATAAGTTTTTGGATTAGTTATCTCAACGGTTGTTACATTGCCTTGGCTGTCTGTCCAATTTACATTCTGCTTGCCCTCTGAACCTCCTGAATAATCGTAAGTAATCTTATACTCAACAGCTTGCCAATCTGCATAAACTCTGATCTTTCCGCTCTTTCCAGCTTCGATGACTGCAGTCTCATCCTTACTAAAGAACTTGTCGCCGACAATCCAGCCATTAAACGTGTAATTTGTCTTAGTTGGTTTTACAGTGATTTGCGTTTCTTGTCCATAAGTATAATGAGTAGGGTTGCCTCCATCAATATGTCCACCGTATAGCTCGTATTCGATCTCATAAACTGCGTCTGTCCATTGAGCAACTAATTTTACATCTCCGCTTTGAGTAGCTGAGATTGAATTTACTACAGCGCCCTCTCCATTGATCTTCCACCCCTCAAAGTCAAACTTGTCTTTCGAAGGAGCAATAAAAGTTTCGATTCCAACACCATAAGTATATTTGTCAGGGTTTTCTCCATAACCAGCATTGCCACCATTGTAATCATAAGTAATATTGAATGTATGAGCAGACCATTTTGCTTCTAATGTGATATCCCCAATTGAAGTTGCTTCGATTGTTGTAACCTTAACGTCCCCTTGATACCAACCTACAAAATCATAATTGTCTCTAGTAGGATTGCCTAGAGTTAGACCTACTGTATGCTTGTAAGTATCAGGGTTGTCATTTGTCGCACCTTCAACACCAACATAAGTGATACTGTACGATTTAGCCTCCCAAACAGCAACTAGTGAGATGTCTCCACTTTGTGTGCTGCTAATCTCGGTAATTGTGCTATCTCCGAGTTGCCATCCCTTAAAATCGTATCCTTCTCTAACTGGTGCATTAGGGATTTCAGTTGTTTGCCCAAATATATAAGTCTCTGGGTTTCCTTCAACTTGATAGTCATAAGTTATCTTATAAAGACCAGCCACAAATCTAGCTTCTAATCTTAGATCTCCGCCCATGTCTTTTGTGATCTTGTCGACTTTTGTGTCACCACTGTACCATCCAGCAAAACCATAATTATCTTTAGTGATACCAGTTAAAACAATTTCCTTCTCGCCAAAGGTATACTCAGCAGGATTGCCTGTTGTAGTCACCTCTTGACCATCAGAGATATATGTGATTTTGTATGTCTTAGGCGTCCAATGTGCGGTGAGAGCGAAGTCTCCACAATCAATTGAAGTGATGCTTCCAACTTTAGTTTTATCGTCTTTAAACCATCCATCAAAAGTGTAGTGCTCTCTTACAGCTGTTGGTAAAGCTTCAGCATCTGTGCCATAAGTATAAGTGCGAGAATCTATCTCTTCGCCGCCAGCCGTATCAAAAGTAATATTGAAGACTTTTGGTTGCCACTTTGCCTTTAGAGTGATGTTGCCATGATGCTCCGCAGAAATGCTTGTTACTTGAGCGTCGTTTTCATCGAACCATCCGACAAAATCATAATTTTCTTTGATTGGATCGTTAAAGCTCTTTACACCGTAGCCTTTTAAGTAAAGTTTTGGATTTGCTTGTGCGGGTTCATTTCCGCCTGAAAGGTCGTAAGTAATTGTGTACTCAACAGCATCAGTCCAAATAGCATAAAGTGTTTGGTCTCCAAAAGTCTCGGTTGAGATATTAGTAACCTTTGTACTTAAATCATCTGGGTTTGTGCACCAACCATAGAAACGATACTTATTTGAAAGCGTCTCTGTAGGATTGTTGAAACTCGCTACGCCAGTGCCACAAGCGTATGTAGTAGGGTTGCCTGTGTTGGTAAGATCTGTCTGAGTTTTTGTTTCAGGATCGACTTTCTTATATTTAATGTTATAAGTGATTGGCTTCCAAATGCCATATAAAGTTATGTCTCCACCCGTTTGGTTTGGTGCAATTTTGTCTATCTTAAATGCAACCATATTTGGAGTCGCCGACCAGCAATCAAACGTATAACCATCTCTTGTAGCTGGCTGCAAAACTATGCCATCTTCAAAGGCAAAAGTTGTTGGATTTGGATTGTTGAACCCATCGATAAATGTAATCTTGTTAATTCTGCTTGACCACTTTGCATAGAGAGTCTTGTTACCCTTCTCAGTTGGTGCTATACTAGTAACTTCATTGCCCGCAGTGTAAGCCGCATCGCTATACCAACCAACAAAAGTGTAGCCATACTTTGAAGGTGTCTCAAGCTGGTCAAGACCAACACCATACGTATATTGTTTAACGCTAGGCTCTAGGGTAGCATCTTCATGATCTGTCGTAATAGCGCCAAGTTCATAAGTGATGTCAAAGACTTTTGGCACCCACTTTGCATATCTTGTCACTGCACCATCAGTACCTTTAGCAATTGTGTCAGCCTTTACGCTAAATTGAGCGTCCTCATACCATCCCTCAAGAAGATAGTCGTCTCTCTCAAAGAGTGGGAGGGTTGTCTCAGTCTCATAACTAAATTGAGAAGGAAGGTTGTTAGCCTTCTTTTCGTCCTCTGTTACATTTACATAAGTGATGTCGTAAACTCTTTCTTTCCACTTACTAACCAAAACAACGTCAGACGCATTATTTGTGTTAATTGTGGTCACAACATTGCCAGAGTTATCCTCCCAACCTAAGAAGAGATAACCTTGCTTACTAGGTGTCGTCAACGTGATAGTTTCAGATCCATAAACAAAAGATGTTGGATTTGAATTTGTGTAACTTGTTACGTCAGAGACATAAGTGATTTTATAAGTGTTAACGTTCCACTTTGCGTAAAGAGTCATATCTCCAAGTGTTGTTGAAGAGATGTTTGTGACCTTAGTTGTGAAGTTTGCATCTTTGTACCAACCATCAAAAGTGTATCCAACCCTTGTTGGCTCAGCAAATTTTGTGATTGTATCACCGTAAGTGTAAGTACTTGGGTTTGACTCACCAGACTTATAGGAGCCACCGTTTAATTCATAACGTAGTGAATATTTATTTATCTCCCAATGAGCGTAAAGTGTAGTATTTGCTGTTACCTTGGAATAATTCGAGCTGTTTACTTGCCCAATCGGGTCTGAAGTGTTTCCACCGTTTGTAGCAAATGTCCAAAGGCTGCCACCACTAGCTGCTGTATACCAGCCCTTAAAGGTATAACCAACCTTCGTTAAGCTCTTCCAAGGATAGTCAACACCTTTACCGTCTTGAATTGTTTGCGTAGTGATTACTTGCACTGCACCACCTGTATTAAACGCAACTGTATAGTTGTATTTTTTTGCCCAATCATTAGCTTGAACGTTATAGTCGATAATTGCTTGTTGTTGAGTCGGATAATCATAGAGAACAATTCCATAGGCCTTTTGACCTCTGTTGTTATAGGTAGTGCCATTCTTAGTTCCATTTGTAAAGACGTTATATTGGAAGACATATTTTCTCATCTCACCAGCATAGTGCTCTGGAGACTTGAATTTAAAGAAGTTGCTTCCTACACCTGCATTGCATGCAAGATTTGAATAAATTACTTGTTGACTAATATAGTTGGTACTGTATGTTGAAAGTGTCCTTTGAACAGAAGGAGAGTTGTCAAAGCATCTATTAAGTTGTTGAACTTTTGTATTGAAAGCTGCGTCCCAATCGTTGTAGTCACCACCTACACCTTGCAAAAATGAACTTCCGTCGATGATTCTGCCACGAAGGTCGCCAACCTTTTTATTCTGCCAAGCATTTTGAACTACCCAATAAGGCATAATTAAGCCGTCAGTGTAATTATTTGCCGCTGTTGCGCCATATCTTGCGAGAAGGTTCTTATATTGAGTATCGGTATATTTGTTGCCATATTCGCATTGAATATTAACGATCAAAAACTCACTTGGATGAGCATTTAACCATGCTTGCATCCAATCGAAAATTTTACCGATGTCCATGTGATTTGCTTTTTGACCATATTGACACAGCTCGTAAGCCCATGATTGACTTCCATGCCATAGCCACCAAGTTCCAGTGCTATCTGAGAATGCATATCTCAAGTCAAAAGCTCTAATTCCAGCACTTAACTGACCATTTATATCTGCTGATTGACATTTAGCATAATAATTTGTTGTACCAAAAGGTGCCCACGCTGCACTTTGATGCGTGCCTGGGATTGAGAGGTGCGTGACATAAATGCTGTCATCGATATCACCCATCCAATCACTATTACCACTTGACGCCGCGTATGATACCTTCGCTGGCGTGACAGCCAATGCAAGCAAAATTGCAACAGCCAATGTAGCTGTTGCAGCTAAAACCTTGCCAAACCACCTCGTCTTCAATCTTGTCTCCATGATCACAACTCTCCTTCTCTCGACACTTAATTTAAGTTTTTCTCTTCTTAAATAATTACCAAAATAAATTTAAATATATTACTCCCAATAATATAGTTGTCCTTGGAATTGACTAACTCCTTATTTTATTTTCCTCTCTTTGCAATGTGAAATTTCCCATATCTCACACTACCTGCATTTTATACTCTAAAAGTGTAACATAAAACTCACATAAATTAATTTTGTCTACTCAAATTTAAACTATTGTTTTACATAGTGGAAAAATAATTGCTACACTCTCGACTTTTATTCAGCTAAAATTAAATCTATGTTAAATATTCAATTCGTAGCATGACAAAACAAGAGGTCGAAGCACATGAAACTTCTTTGTTTTATATCTGTAAGAAATTTAGTGAACTATGGAATTTGACAAATCAATAATAGAAGAAATTATAGAGGCTTATCCTGAAGACATCGATGCTCCCGCTGATGAGCTTAGTGCAATTGAGCGAAGCGATCTTCTCTCACGTGGTGAGGAGGTTGACAGACCTCTTGCAGCAATCGACTCGGGTGAGACTCTCGCGCCGTTGATTGGTTGTACTCTGCCCGAATATTACTTTAGCTCTGAGCACATGTGCGATCTTGAAGTGTACATACACAGCCGCTTCAATAGCGACTCTGCTGGAGTTTCAACGACACTTCGTGGCATGGCTGAAGCGATGGGCTCAAAGATACATTATGAGGATTACAACATCGCTCAACTCGAAAAGCCAGCAATCGAATCATTGGACGATGCTGCAAATCTTGATTTAGTTGATGTCAGCAAAGATGGCAGATTGCACATTATTCTTGATGCCCTAGCTCTTGTCAAAGATAAGCTTGGCGACAAGGTGGGTGTTAGTGGTACTGTAACTGGACCGCTGACAGTTGCCGCTATGGTTGTTGGAACTGAAAAACTAATGAAGGGTTTGCGCAAACAACCTCAAGCAGTCCATACACTGCTCGACATTATCGTAGAAAATAACAATCGCTATATACAAAAGCTGCTCGACATGGACCTCAGCATTGGATTTGCTGACCCAATAAGCTCTACCTCTCTTATAAGAGTAAAACAATATGAGGAATTTTCTCTGCCATACTTGCAAAAAAACATAGATTATATAAAGCAGCGAGGTGGCAATTGCGGGCTGCACATATGCGGTGGTTCAAGAGACATTTGGGAACTACTCATCCCGACAGGCATCGGATGCTTTGGTCCAGATAACATCGAAGATATGGCTCAAGCTAAAGAAGTTCTAGGGTCCCACATGGCAATTCAAGGAAATGTTCCTCCAATCGACACTCTTCTTCTTGGGACGAAGCGCGATGTTTTAAGAGATTCTTTTGACTCTTTATTAAAAGCATATGATTCACCATGCGGATTTACTTTAACTTCTGGTTGTCAAACGCCAATGAAAACGAGTGAGGAGAACATGCAAGCTATGATGGACGCAGCTAGACTTTGGCCTTTGATTGAGAAGAAGCTTCACTGATCAAAAAAGCCGACTATGCTTTTCTCTAAAACATAGCCGACCTTATAAATGGCAAAAATTCTGTTAACTATCTTTATTTCTTTTGTGGAGAAGGTTGCTGTTGAGTGATGCAATGTATATTGCCTCCACCATAGACAACCTCTTGACTTTTAACGCCTACAACCTCGTGATCTGGGAAAATCTCACTTAATTGAGATATTGCAAGAGCGTCATTTTCATCGCCGTATTGAGGCACGATGACGCCTTTGTTGGTAATCAGGAAGTTTAGATAACTAGCAATACAAGGCTCGTCGCTTACGCGAGGCTCAGCCATCTCATCGATATCAATAGTATCGCAATGTGCTTGAGGCATATAAGTTGGTTTAACAGGCAAACACAATTTATGAACCTTCAGTTTTCTTCCCTTTGCATCTGTTGCATTAGAGAGAGTTTCATAAGCATCGTGACTTTGTTGATAGAAAGGATTTGCCTCGTCATCTGTCCAAATGCAAATTACCTCACCAGGTCTTGCATAGCATGCAACATCATCAATATGACCTGTCGTTTCTTCCTCATCGATACCATCTTTAACCCAGATGACTTTCTCGCAATTTAAGTATTCTTTTAGAAGGTCTTCAATCTCGCTTTTGTTGTATTGAGGATTTCTGCCTTCTGAGAGCAAACACATCTCTGTTGTGATAACTGTGCCTTCGCCATCAACATGAAAAGAGCCACCCTCCAAAATGAAATCGTCAGGACGATATCTAACAACGCCTGCTAACTCGCACATTTTAAGTGCTATTTCTTCGTCTTTGTCCCATGGGAAGTAAAGACCATCAAAAAATCCTCCATATGCATTGAAATGCCAATGATTAGCTCTAACCTCGCCTTTGTCATTCACTAGAAAAGTAGCTCCAGTGTCACGAACCCAAGCATCGTCGGTTGTCATCTCGATTACGTTGATGTTGTCGACTTCCCCTAGAAGTGCTTGCGCATTTTTATAATCAGCTTCGTTGACACACATAGTTAGAGGCGTGAACTTTGCGATTGCTTTAGCGATATTTGCATATTGAACTTGAGCAGGCTTAGCGCCAAAAGCCCAAGTGTCGCATCTGTGTGGCCATGCCATCCAAACTCTGTCTTGAGGCTCGAATTCGCCAGGCATTCTAAAACCGTCTTTTTTAGGCGTACTAACATTTTGTGTAATTGTCTTCATGGTATTTCTCCTTACATGAATAAATTAATTGTCGCTTTTCTCTAAGATGCTTGCTCTTCTTTTAGAATTCGCTCGCAATCCTCTTTTGTATAACCCTTAAATTCGACTTCCCTATCTTTAGCAGAATAGACTCTGACAATTTCGCCTGCAATGATGAATACTACAAAGATTATGAGCATTGGGATGTACTCTTCTAGAGTTTGAGAGTAATCGATGCCTTCGGCTGGCAGCGGACAAATTGTCGCAATAACGCTGAGCACTAGCAAAATTGCAGGAATGACGAGTGAGACTGTCATTAATTTACCTTTGAAGGGGTAGCTAAAAACACGTGGTCTTGATGCGTCAATTTCTCTTAAGCGAATGAACGCGACAAACATTGGAATGTAGCTCATCAGCAAAAACACAACGCTTGTTGCAAATAAAGTCCAAAACAGTCCACTTGCAATTGATTCAACTGGAATCACCTGTATTAGAAGAACAACGCTTGCAACAATTCCATTAATGACGGCCGCACCCGTAGGCATTCCAGTCTTTGGGTTTTCATGTGCAAAGCACTTAGGAAGGTTGCCATCTTTTGCCGCATATTCAGCGACATAGTTGATGCCAAAAGACCAACTTGTCATGTTGGCAAAAAGCGTAATAAGGAAGATGATTGCAATTATATAGAAGATAGGAGAAGTTTCTCCAACCATAGTTTGCACTGCAACAATCATTCCATAGTCAGGATCAATTTGATCAGCTGGAATAGCGGCACCGATGCCAAATGAGCAAAATAGATAAATTGCTGCAATCGCAAGTCCGCCCATAATGATCGCTTTTGGAATATCTTTTGCAGGATTGTTCATATCTTTTGCAAAAGTACAAATTACTTCAAAACCCATAAAGTTGAAGATAATGATAGAGAGATAACCTAGAGCCGAAGTATTTGCTAAGTCTGGCAAAAATGTGTGAGGCGACATATCTCCTGCAAAACCATTGGTAGAAGCATACCAAATGCCGACAACGCCAACACTTATTGCTATGAGCACCTTTAGCACAGCTCCACCATTTAGAATCCAAGTGGAGTCGCTTACCTTGCTAAAACTTAAAAAGACGACTACCCAGACGAAGGCAAGTTCTATAAGCAATGTCGGGAACAGCTCAAGTTCGACGCCAAGCATCATTCCAATAATTGGTGGGAACAAAACTGCCAAAGAGCCGATCCAAAGTGGGAAGTTAACCCAATAATACCAAGCAACTCTAGCTCCCCATTTATCCCCGAGTGCATCACGCACCCAATCGTAGAGCCCTCCATCCTTTTCATAAGTTGTGCCAAGTTCAGCAACAACCATTCCATATGGAAGCAAGAAAAAGATGATTAGAACTATCCACCAAAAGAATTGCTGGTTGCCAATTGCAGCTGCTGGAGCTGCAGCTTCTGCGACGAATACTACGCAAATAACAGAGAGTATGACGCTTGTAAATGAGAATCCTTTTTTATCTGACATCTCATAACCTCCTTGAGAAAAATTATTGCCGGTCGCCAAGTTTATTTGACTTCGTCAACTCCAAGCTTTCCGCGCTTATGCATAATACTATCGACCTTTTCTTGATATTTAGCTACTTCAGAGTCATTTCTTGTGCCTTGTGGGCAAAGAT
>CAVFJE010000028.1:0-2655 GCA_963622845.1 Dialister sp. CAG:486 | reverse complement strand
GATAAGCTAGAATTGCGCGAATTGAGTGCTTTCTGTTGTCAGCTTCAACCCAGCAAAGAGATCTGTCTCCGTCCATAACTTCATCGACAACTTCCTCACCGCGTGTTGCCGGCAAGCAATGCATAAATTTAGAATTTGGAGAAGCATAGTTCATCATCTCCATTGTTACTTGATATTTAGGGAAGAAGACATCCATATACGAAGCTCCTTCTTCCTCTTGGTCGTAGAGACCATACCAAACGTCAGTGTATACAAAATCTGCACCCTTAATGCACTCGATATCGTCACTGATTGTGATTGTGCCACCAGACTTTTTGCAATTCTCTTGACCGATAGCCAAAAGGTCGATATCCGAGTCAACTTGGAGACCACCATCTGTAATTTGATGACCCTTTGGTCCAAATTGAACGAAATCCATGCCAATGATTGATGCAATGAACATCAAAGATACACAAACTTGAGTAGCGTCGCCGATGAAAGCAAGTTTGCAATCCTCGATACGTTTGCCTTCTGGCAAATTCTCTACCATAGTCATCAAGTCGCCGAGCTCTTGAGTTGGGTGATTATATTCGCTCATTCCATTGATAACTGGTGCAGGTGAATATTTTGCAAGATTGACTACATCCTTGTGACGATCAACGCGAGCCATAAGGATGTCAACTAGCGTGCCGATTACTCTTGCTGTGTCTTCAATCGACTCGTGACCGCCAAGTTGAATTGATCCTGGACCATAAAATTGTGCATGACCGCCAAGATCTGTCATAGCTGTCTCAAAAGAAATTCTTGTTCTTGTTGAAACTTGTTGGAATATCATTCCCAAAGTTTTGTTCTTTAGAAGCTGTGGGTACTTCCCTTCCCTAATCATTCCCTTCATAGCAATTCCGAGATCTACCATCTCTAGAAGCTCCTCTTTTGTGAAATGATTTGTATCAATGTAATCTTTTACCGCCATGACTAACCCCTTTCTTTTTTGGTCTATAGGTGAACAAACGGTATCTTTAGAAATAATGTTTCCATTTTGTTTCGTCAATGGTGAATAGAGGTATAAATTCGAATTTTTTTGCTATACCCTATCTATATCTAAGGTTAAAAATGTCGAATTAGCTGGGATTATTTGTGCTAATATAACCAACAGAAAAAAGACATGCCAAAACTTTGACAAGAAGAATAAAGAGAAGATAGAGATGGGTTTAGACCTTTTTTATTACACTTTTACGTTTGTAGTCGTGCTTATATGCACAGCTGGTAGTTCCATCTCAATTGCATCTTGGTATATTTCTAAACGAAAAATTTATATATTGACTGCAATATTGCTTGTTTTGTATTCAATAGATTTGCTTCTCATCTTTGGTAATGAATACATCTACAAAATTCCAAACCTTAGCTTTTTTGATTTTTATGCGATTTACAATAGCGAAATCAGAACATTGCTTGCAACATTAATTTTAGAATGTGCATGGATGATTCTACTAGTTTATTGTGACCTTTTAAGAATTGACAGAATTGTTTTGCCAGGCATCATTTTCTTTACAGTATCTGAGGTTACGCTTAGCTTGTCAGGTAGCAGCCCCCTTGAACAATGGCTTTATTACTTCTATCGCATATGCTTCCTTGGTTTTATCTTGATTTATGGCTTTATGATTTACTTAAAGACAGACAATGGGGCACTTAAAAAACGATTGGCTGGCAAGCGTTGGGCTTGGTTCGGGCTAATTGTTGCAACTTCATGCATATGCTTAGAAGACACTTACTTTATTCTCATTTTTGACCCGAGCGCGCATACCAATTCTGCCCTTGTTCTCTTGTACATCTCTGAGCGCAACATCTCTGAGTGCATCGCAATTGTGGTATTCACATTCTTTGCAATCAGATCAGCTATAAGATACTTAAGGGCAAGGTATATAGAGCCACGCAAGCCGCAAACGAATGCCATTCCTCCATTTATGCAAGAATCGCTAGAGTCATATTGTGCTCATCACAATCTCACCAAGAGAGAAAAGGAAGTGCTTGCTCAAATTTTAGAAGGAAAGACGAACAATGAAATTGCGACGAACTTCGTGCTGTCGATAGGTACAATCAAAACTCACGTTCATAGCATTCTTCATAAAACAAATTCAGCTAATCGAGAAGATTTGTGCAATAGCTTTTGGTCCGAGTAATTAATCAATCGTCCATTTAAGCATATATTGCTTTGCCTTTTCAAAGAATGTCATGACCAAGACAAGGACGATTACCATGAAGATAAAGCCGCCCCATACTTTTTCATAAAGTCCCAGAGTTGAATATCTTTGCACATAAGAACCTAGTCCATATTTCGAGCCATACATCTCTGCATATACCAACATAACGAAGCTGGAACGAAGAGAATTGACGAAACCTGACAAAATAGCTGGGCTAGCAGCTGGCAAAACTACCTTAAAAAACTTCTTGAATCCTTTTAGCTCAAGCGTTGCAGCGTTCTCTAAGTATCTTTTGTCGATCGATTGAATGCCTGTGATCGTTGAAAACATAGTTGCCCATACGCATCCATAGACGATCAAAAAGACTGACGCCCACCAAAATGTAGGCGCCAACAAAACTGCAAAAGGTGTGAGCAAAATTGATGGTACGCATGAAAATGCATAGACTACAGGATGCAAGATCTCTCTGGCACGC
>CAVFJE010000027.1:0-2232 GCA_963622845.1 Dialister sp. CAG:486 | reverse complement strand
TAATAAGACTAATCAAAATAAGCAAAGTAGTCTACAATTCTACGCCAAGCCCCTAATAAGAATTCGAAGCTATTTAATATGTTATAAGCAACTAGTTTTTTAAGCTTAAAGCATCCTTCTCTCTTTAACTAAATGCACTCATTGCTGCCTTAAAGACACCACTCTCGCCATTTTTGGCAAGCTCAAGATCCCAACCATGCGTTGCAAGACCTTCCCACTCTGTCTTGTTAGAAGTGTAGTGATGAGCACTACCCAATGCCTCGTTGTAGCAAGTCCAGATTGCAACGCTGCCGCCTGAAGTGAATTGATTTGCAACTCCATCGTCTTGCCAACCATAGTTGTTCACAAGGTTGTCGATTTCATACTCATCAGAAGTATAGTAGTGAGAAGAGTGACCTAGAGCTCCAAGGGCTGGGTTGTACAATCTTCTAACGACAGTCTCTGAAATGCCAGGAGCAAACCAATTGATTCCCTCGCCGATCCAGAAGTCTTGATCTGCCTTACAAAGCTCCACGAAATTGTCGTACTCTGTCTTATTAGTCGTAAACATATGTTCTGAAGTTGCTGAGTTGTACAGTCTATACACTGGAACAAATTCATCAAACTCAACTTCAACGTCTATTGAATTAGAAGCTGAATTGATTACAACAGGTGCTCCAAAGTTCATATTTTCTTGGACAGTGCTAAATTCAACACTTGTAGCATCTTGTCCCATCTTACGTTTGTACTCTGTATTCTCTGTTGCCCAAGAGCTCTTGTCAACCATCTTGTCGGTCGTGACAACCGTAACACCGTTAACCTTAACAGCTTTAGGCATCTTGAAGCCAGTCTCTGTGACCTTACCTTTAATCGTCACATTAGCTGTCTCTCCAGGCTTGTACTCAGTCTTGTCAAATGTGATATCGTCGCCATTGTTCTTCGTGCTCAAGTTGACCTTGACTACACTTGGGCTCTTTTGACCACATCTGATACATAGATCGTCATCGCCATATTCATGACCAAGAGCAGCTATTTCTTCTTTGCCCTCTTCATGACCACAAACTGAACACTTATTATATGAAGTATATCCTGCCTCTGTGCAAGTTGCAGCTTTGCCATCCATTTCAACAAAAGAATGATCTTTTGCTAGAAGGACATATGACTCGCCAACTCTTTGATGACAATCATCACAGAAGTAGTGAGCAAGACCTGTTTGAGTGCAAGTCGCCTCGACGTCTACAACTTCATGCTTGTGCGCATGTTCACACTCAAGAACTTGCTCGCCACAAACTGTGCACTTACCATCATCGCCGACCTGGTGTCCAAGAGCGTTAATCTTGCTTCCTTCTGCAATTTTTGTATTACAATCCTTGCACCACGTGTCACCAGTGTATCCAGCTTCTTTGCAAGTAGCATCCTTTTGATCTCTAACTTCTGTATTTTGGTGACCAGTTGCCTTTAATACCTCTTTGCCTTCTTCATGACCGCAAACAGTGCAACGCTTATGTTCGCTCACTCCATCAGTCGTACAAGTCGGTTCCACTTTTGCAACCGTTTCATAGGTGTGAACGTTTGTCTTTTGAATGACTGTGCCTTTTAAGAGGAGCGCATCACAAACTGAGCAATATTTATCGCCAGTATATCCTGTCTCCCCGCACGTTGCCTCTTTTGCACCTCTTAACTCTTCATTGTGATCTTTCTTAGCAATAGTCTCTTTTTTGACTGTTTCAACACCGCATGCCTCACAAACTGTGTATGCGCTATGACCCTCGTGAGTACACGTCGCTTCCTCAGCATCATAAGACTTGAGCTTATCTGCTGGGTGGTTGGTCGCATCAATAGCTGTCTCGGTTTTGCCTTCTTCGGTGTGGCACACAGAACAAGACTTATAAGCACTGTGACCCTTTGTCGTACAAGTTCCGTTTTCTGCTGCGTGGTCTTCCCACTTGTGACCAGTTGCAGGAACGCTCACTCCTGTTTGAATTACCTTGCCGCAAGTCGTGCAAACAGAGTCGGCAAGCCCTGTCTCTGTACACGTTGGTTGCTTAGTGTAATTGCCATAACGAGTAGTCTTGTGCTCGCAAGTTTCTTGATCAACTTTCTTGAAGTAATAAGTAACAGTCTTTTGTGGTGTTGTATAACCAGGATTAGTCATTAATCCAAACTTCACCTCGTCATTTGTTGAATCATTTCTAACATATGTATATCCATTAATTGAAGAAGGATGTGTTACCTTCCAAGTCGCATTTTGCT
>CAVFJE010000026.1:3772-6503 GCA_963622845.1 Dialister sp. CAG:486 | reverse complement strand
TCTTTAACTCACTTGCCAATACTGTTGCACCTGCTGTCTTTGGAGTTGCCTACAATATTTGCATTGCAAGTGACGCAACAAACGTTACAAATATCCAAAATGGCGTCAATGCAGTATTTTTAGTCGCAGCAGTTGTCTCGGTGATAGGATTTTTGTTAGTAATCTTCTTTGTAAGACCAAATTTGATCAAGCTAGCTAATCAAAACCAAGAAAAGCAAGCTTAAAGAAATTCTTGTATAAATACTCGAGAGAAGGAGGGCAACACAGCATGCCCTCTTTTTTGCTATTCAGTGTATGCCAACAATAAGTTGCTGCCTTCTAACAACTCTCTTGACATGTGATTTTAGTTACCTATAATAGTTGTACTTATGAGAGATATTTTAGTTGTAATAGACATGCAAAATGATTTTATCGACGGCTCACTTGGCACGCCTGAAGCTGTTGCTATAGTTGATAGCGTAGTTGATAAAATTAACGAATACGACATCGACGATGTTTTTGCTACTCTCGATACGCATGGCAGCGACTATCTTCAAACTCAAGAGGGCAAAAAGTTGCCGGTTGAGCATTGCATTAAAGATAGTGAAGGCTGGCAACTAAATTCTAAAATTAAGCCGCTCATCAAAGCGAGCAACATCTTCGAAAAGCCAACTTTTGGCTCCATTAAACTTGCACAACACTTAAGCAAGATTAACGAGACGGAAGATATTCGAATAACTCTCGTCGGCTTATGCACAGATATATGTGTTGCTTCAAACGCGATTGTTTTAAAGGCTTTCTTGCCAGATGTGACAATTCGGGTTATTGCAAATTGTTGTGCGGGCGTTACACCAGACACACATTTCTCGGCGCTGACTACATTAGAGCAGTGCCAAATGGAAGTCCTAAGATAGAAAGCGAGAAATAATGAATTTGAGGCAAGCACTGGCGTTAGCCGGCGTTACAATATCGGCTTTTGTTTTCAATTGTTCAGAGTTTACACCAGTTGGACTTTTGACAGACATTGGCTCTACGTTTGGAACAACCGAAGCACAAACAGGGATGATAGTTTCAGTCTACGCTTGGGCTGTCATGATTTTTTCTGTCCCTTTGATGATAATTGGCACGCGGCTTTCGTATAGACCACTATTCTTGACGATAACTGCAATTTTTTTCGTCGGACAAATTTTGACTGCGTTTGCCGTCAATTATTGGATGATGATGATAGCAAGGCTAATAGTTGCATGTGCTCATTGTATCTTCTGGGCTGCAGGGGCTCCTCTTGCTGTTCGATTGGTAGATGACAACAAACGGTCTCTTGCACTATCGATCTTTGAAATAGGAGCTGCAGCAGCGCTAGTTTTAGGAATGCCATTGGGCAGAGCGATCGGACTAATTGTCGGCTGGAGGATGACATTCGGTTTAATTGCTATTCTATCTGCGATTTTACTAATCTACATGTTTTTCACGCTTCCAAATGTAGAGAGCGAAAAAGCATACAAATTCTCACAATTCCCAACTCTTTTCAAGAACAAAGGTCTCGTGGCCATTTTTGTTTTGACCGCTCTGTTTGCGTGGGGCTACTACACTGGTTACTCTTATATCGAACCATATCTTCTTCAAGTTGCGAACATGGAAAAATCAGTCATTACGTTGGCCCTTTCAATCTTTGGTCTTGCTGGTGTTTGTGCGTGCTTGAGTGCTTCAAAATTCTATCCACGCTTTCGCTTGAGTGCTATAACTCTGGCGACAGTAGGCGTGCCTATTGCATCTTTAATAATTGCGCTTTGCGCGCAGCTAGAGGATCCAACAATCATCATGATAGCGTGCATTATTTGGGGATTGTCAGGTTCAAGCGTTGCAGTCATCTACCAAGGCGAGATTATCAACGTCTCTGATCCAGAAGAAGAGACAGTCGCGATGGCATTTTTCTCCGGCATCTACAACTTTGGTATAGGATTTGGTGCCTTTCTGGGAGGAAGAGTAGTTGAGTCTGTGGGTATCGAGTACGTATTTTCTGCTGGTTCAATACTTGGATTTTGTGCAGCAGTTTTTTGCATCTTGTTTGTCAATCGCCAAATCAAAAAATACAAAGTCAAGCTATAAATGTAAATATTACACAAAGGAGTGGATTTTTCGGATCTCTTGATGCCTGTCAACAACCAAAATTAATATTTTTGTTGAATAAGAACTGTGCAGTACATGTATAAACATGTTTAATTTAACAAAATAGGACAATTGTGGTTATTTATACAAATGTTTCTGTTATACTAGGAACGGTGAACAGGTGACGCGGCTCTTCAAGCGGCCCCTTCCGCAAACTGGACACTTTACTAACAATTGGTTTTAGGAGTCTCTTGGTCTGAGATCTAGAATCGAAGGAAGACAAAAGTGCAAGAGGTTTGTCAAGATAGAGTGTTCTAAGACCAGGCGAACAAAACATTTCTGCCCGTCACCTTTTCTTATTCATTCACGCTACAAATTAAAACCACCTTTATATAATGCTAACGTGCACCGCTCGGGGTTATAATAAAAGAGATTGCCAAGCATGAGGATTTATGATGGACTACATTGAACTCATTAAGAATAACGAAGAGTATAGGCAAGATTTGCTTACTCGCCTGATTTATCATTCAAATAGGATTGAGGGAACGACTCTCACTCTTGGTGAGACAGATGTCATTTTATGGGAGAAGGAAGTCCCAGTAAAGGCTTCAGCGAGAGATTTTTATGACGTGACAAACCATAAAAG
>CAVFJE010000026.1:0-3762 GCA_963622845.1 Dialister sp. CAG:486 | reverse complement strand
CCATAAAAGAGCTATTGAATTTTTACTTCACACAATTGATGAAACTTTAAGCCTCAATATAATCAGGCAGCTTGGTATTCTAATTAATGAGAATATCAATGAAATTGATGGTTTTAGAAATGTTGGTGTGATTGTTCGGGGATCGCAAGATATGCCACCAAAACCAGCTGAGGTACCAACTCTTATGATGCAGCTGTTAGATAATTATACCTATGCTTGTAAAGAAGCAACCATGTCGAGTGTAGAGCGTGAAGCTTGGTTTCATCTTAAATACGAGCAAATTCATCCATTCATAGATGGCAACGGTCGAACAGGCAGACTTTTGATGTTCCGCGGTTTGTTAAAAGATGGGATGCCACCTTTCGTAATGAATAGTGATTCTCGAGCTAAATATATTGATATTGTTAGCACACAAGATAAAGAGGAGCTAATGTCATTAATTGAAGAGTCTTGCAAGAACGAAGAGGCGAGAGTCAATCAATTATTTGCTTAGTTCTACTGGATAAATTTAGTAATTTTAGCCAGTTTTGGTCAACCCCCACTTGACAAAAATTGAGAAATGTGTCAGAATTGTTAACAACAAACAAGTGGGCTGATAACTCAACAGAGAGAATCCGATTTCTGCATTGGATCGCCGAAGAGGCAAGAGCTGGCGCTTTTTGTGTCAACTTGAAACTTTCAGGCAAAAGGATGTTGAGGAGAACCACACTCTGAAGATTCGGGACTCGAATCGACTGGGACGACTGACAGGTTTTGTTCGCTGGAAGCGAGCAATTTTACTTAACCTGAGCGGTCGTTATTTTTTTGCTCTCGCAAGTTGCCAAAAGCAAAAAAGCAAAGACTCACTCAGGAACCGAAAAGTCTACGTTTGGCGTTCAACGTTGCGCAGTTGTGCACATGAGACAAGGTTAGTGAAGCTTTATGCAGGTTAAATTTCAAATAGTGACGAATAATCCCCTCGTTCGCGAGCGTTATGGGGACAGCCACGACGTGAAATATCTGGATGTTTCAATCCAATCAATCATGGAAACAGTGCGTGACATGTGCTTGTCCGGACATGAGTTGCTCACTCATCCGCTGTCAGGATCTGTTAAGCCGGGTGAGACACCTTATAAGTCTATCTTGGTGTCTTCGCACAAGGGCTCGGCCGATATAGATGGCTACAAAAAATGCCAAGCTGCCGTGGATGCGTGTGCAAAATTCAAAAATATGGACAAGTTTAAGAGTCCGAGTGTACTCGAGGATTTTCAGCTCGTCGATTACACGTTAATAAGCTCTGGCATTGAGAGTGCTGAAGCTTAATCAAGAAAAGGAGGTATACCTTGAAGTTAGAGATGGGTTATATCGAAATTAAGGACGTCGTCTTGGGATCTGAGTCAAAGATCGAAAATGGCGTACTTACAGTCGACACAAAGGCTCTAGAAGAGCTCATTTTGGAGGATGAGCATCTACAATGGGTCAAATTTGATGTTGCAAAACCTGGCGAATCAGTCAGAATTACTCCTGTCAAAGACGTCATTCAACCACGCGTAAAGGTAGAAGGTCCTGGCGAGATTTTCCCAGGCGTCATTGGCAAAGTTACACCAACTGTCGGCAGTGGCAAGACTTATGCTTTGGAGGGCATGAGCGTTATCACAGCTGGCAAAATTGT
This sequence comes from Dialister sp. CAG:486, assembly GCA_963622845.1. Classification (GTDB taxonomy): domain Bacteria; phylum Actinomycetota; class Coriobacteriia; order Coriobacteriales; family Eggerthellaceae; genus CAVFJE01. Next base: position 2,111 of record CAVFJE010000026.1, on the reverse strand, counting down.
CGGTTTCCAAGAAGGCATCATTGACATGACAGGTCCTGGAGCTGACTACACACCATTCAGCAAGCTAATCAACCTTGTGCTAGTGATTGAGCCTGTTGAGAACATCAAGCAGCATGACTACGAACGTGCAGTTCGTTTTGCTGGTTTCAAGACTGCATGCTATCTAGGAGAATTGGCTCGCGAACTTACTCCAGATCGTACAAAAGTCTATGAGACACCAAGTCTTATGGAAGGCGCAAAAATGTATCCTGACCTTCCAAGAGTGGCTTATGTGCAAATGTTGCAGTCACAGGGTTTGCTCCATGACACATATGTTTATGGCGTTGACGCAAAGCAGATCGTTCCAACAATTCTCTATCCAACAGAGATCATGGACGGAGCAATTGTTTCAGGCAATTGCGTGTCTTCATGCGACAAGAATCCATCATATGTCCACATGAACAACCCAGTAGTTCATGACCTCTATGAGGAGCATGGCAAAACTATCAATTTTGTTGGTCACATCATCACTAACGAGAATGTTTATCTTGCTGATAAACAACGCTCAAGTGACTGGACGGCAAAATTATGTCGCTATCTCGACCTCGACGGCATCATTCTCTCACAGGAAGGTTTCGGTAATCCTGATACTGACCTTATCATGAATGCAAAAAAGATCGAAACAGAGGGCGTCAAGACAGTCATCATTACTGACGAATACGCAGGCAGAGACGGTACTTCACAGTCACTTGCTGACTCTGATCCTCTTGCTAACGCATGCGTTACTGGCGGGAATGCAAATCAACTAGTTATCTTGCCTAAACTAGACAAGGTAATTGGCACACTCGATTATGTTACTAAGATTGCAGGCGGAAGCGACCAGACTCTTCTTGATGATGGTAGCCTCGAAGTTGAAATCCAAGCTATTACGGGTGCAACTAACGAGACTGGCTTTGGCTATCTGAGTGCGAGATAAGAGAGGAGTGTGAAAATCATGGCTAATTTGAAAGCAGTACATTATATTAATCAGTTCTTTGCTAACATCGGTGGCGAGGAAAAAGCTGACATTCCTGTTGAGTTTCATGACGGCGAAGTCATGGGACCTGGTATGGCATTCAAAGCAAATTTCAAGGACGATTGCGAAATTGTTTCAACAATTGTTTGCGGTGACTCTTACTTCGCAGAGAACATCGAGGATGTTAAAAAGACAATTCTCGATCATGTGAAAGAGTTGGCTCCTGACGTATTTATCGCAGGTCCTGCATTTAACGCTGGTCGTTATGGTGTTGCTTGCGGAACTATTGCTGAGGCTGTTCAAGAGGAGCTTGGAATACCAGTTGTTTCTGGTATGTACGAGGAAAACCCAGGCGCTGACATGTTCAAGACGAAGATTTATATCGTCCCAACAAAGAACAGTGCTGCAGGCATGAGAGATGCTGTTAAATATATGGCACCTCTTGCTCTTAAACTCGCTAGAAAAGAGGAAATTGGCGTTTCAAGCAAAGAGCACTACATGCCAAACGGCGTTCGTGTCAACTTCTTCGAAGATGAAAGAGGCTCAAGAAGAGCTGTCGATATGCTTCTTTTGAAGCTTGCTGACAAGCCATTTACGACAGAGTTCCCAATGCCATCATTCGACAGAGTTCCACCTAATCCAGCTGTCAAAGACATCACAAAAGCTAAGATTGCTCTTTGCACATCTGGCGGCATTTGCCCTAAAGGCAACCCAGATCACATTGAGGCTTCAAATGCAACTCGTTATGGCGAGTATGACATTGCCGGCGTTGACGATCTTACAGAGGACGCATGGGAGACTGCTCACGGTGGATACGACCCAGTTTACGCAAATGAAGATGCAGACAGAGTTTTGCCTGTTGACGTTCTTCGCGACATGGAAAGAGAGGGAAAGATTGGCGAACTACACCATTTGTTCTACACGACTGTAGGAAATGGTACAGCTGTTAAGTCATCTGCTGCATTCGCCGAAGAGTATTCTAAGAAACTACTCGCAGACGGCGTAGATGCTGTTATAATGACTTCTACTTGAGGAACCTGTACTCGTTGCGGTGCAACGATGGTAAAAGAGATTGAACGTGCTGGCATCCCTGTGGTACACATGTGTACAGTTACAC
>CAVFJE010000025.1:0-4063 GCA_963622845.1 Dialister sp. CAG:486 | reverse complement strand
GACCAGATGTGCTAATCAAAAGTTTTAACCTCGGTTGTCGAGTGCTCACTATTACACGAATGTCTCAAGAATAATTTTCTGCTCAAATGCTTAGTGAAAGTAAGGCGATTCCTCAACTGTTGAATCTTTGTTATCTGTGTTGTAATTATTGCCAATAAATCAGTTCTTTGCGACGCGTAACTCTTCATTTTTATTCGGGAAAATATTTGTTTTGTGAAACTTGATTTTCCATTATATTTGTTCATTTTGGTGCGGATAATATTTATAAACTCGCTCTATTTCTTTGCTATAATAGTCATTTGTGTTTGCAACTTAGATTTAAGCGGAAGAGCACCTCAAGTCTCCACTTAGAGTTCTCAGTTGTGAATGAATTTATAAGTTTTTTAATGAAAGGTGACAAGATTATGGCATCACGTTTAAGTGTAACAAGTGAGCGCGTCGCAGAGCTTACTAAAGAATTTGGCAAAAACGAGAAGGACTCTGGCGCACCAGAAGTACAAGTTGCAATTCTAAGCGAGCGCATTAAGAATTTAACGGAACATCTTAAAGTTCACAAGCACGACAATCATACGAGACGTGGTCTTATGAAACTCATCGGTAAAAGACGCGGACTTCTTAAGTATATAAAAAACAGAAACATTGATGAGTATAGAAGCTTAATTGCTAAGTTAGGAATTAGAGACAACATCTAGTCTTATCTTGCACAAAGTAGGCAAACTCTCATAACGTTTTTTAAGAGCTTGTCGCTAGAAGGAGAAGCAAAGAAGAAGTTGGGGCGGAAGAAAGTAATTTTTTATGAATAAAATTGTTGAAGAGTTTGAACTTTATGGCAAGAATTATAAGTTTGAAACAGGAGAATTAGCAAAGCAAAGTACAGGAGCTGTTCTTGCGACATGTGGAGAGACTACAGTGCTAGTCACGACGGTAGTTTCTAAAGACGACAAAGACTTCGACTTTTTCCCCCTCACTGTTGACTTTATAGAAAAGATGTATGCTGTTGGGCGCATCCCAGGCGGCTTTCTCAAAAGAGAAGCAAAGCCTAGTGAAAAAGGGACACTCACGGCGCGTATGATAGATCGACCTATTAGACCTGGATTTCCTGATGGTTTTAAGAAGGAAGTCCAAATTGTAGCGACTACTCTAGTTTGCGATCCAGACAATCCTCCTGATACAATTTGCATTGGAGCGGCAAGTGCAGCTCTTATGGTAGGAGGGGCACCTTTTGAAGGTCCAGCCGCATGTGTACGTGTTGGTCGTGACAAGGATAGCAAAGAATTCATCATCAATCCTACTTTTGAGGAGCAAAAAAATTCAGACCTAGAGTTGACAATAGCTGGCACGCAAGATTTCATTTCAATGGTTGAAGCTGGTGCTGAAGAAATTAGCGAAGAAGATATGCTTGCTGCCATGAATTTCGGTCAAGAGGCCATTGGTGAGTTTTGCAAGGCACAACAGCGCTTTATAGATCGCGTTTGCCCTGAGCCTCTAGAATATGAGCTAAAGGTGGCCGATCCTAAAATTGACGAGATCGTTAGCAAGTATTATAACGAAATGTCAAGTGCTCTTAAGGGTGAGGACAAGTCACTTCGAATCGCTAATGTTGAAGACCTTAAAGTAAAAATCATTGAGAGCGAGTTTAGTGATGAAGAGAGAGAAGAGTGGGCAAGCGATATTGCAGCTTCTCTAAAAGCTCTTGAAAAAAAAGCTATGAGGCGCATGATTATTGAAGATGGCGAGCGTGTTGATGGCAGAGGTGCAACAGAAGTTCGACCTCTACATATAGTGCCTGGATATCTTCCTAGAGTTCATGGGTCTGGTCTTTTTCAACGTGGACAGACGCAAGCTCTCTCAATTGCAACTCTTGGCATGCTCAATGAAGCTCAAAGGATTGACACGATTGATCCCGAGACAGAAAAAAGATACATGCATCAATATAACTTCCCGCCTTATTGCACTGGAGAGTGTGGAAGAATGGGAGCTCCTAAGCGCAGAGAAGTTGGTCATGGTGCATTAGCAGAAAAAGCACTCATACCTGTTTTGCCTGATGAGGAGGAATTTCCTTACGCAATCAGAGTTGTAAGTGAAGTTCTTGAATCTAATGGCTCGTCTTCAATGGCATCGACCTGCGGAAGCACGCTTGCGCTTATGGACGCGGGTGTTCCAATTAAAGAGCCTGTCAGCGGTGTTGCTATGGGTCTTATAAAGGAAGATGACGGGGTAGTAATTCTTACGGATATTCAAGGTCTTGAAGACTTCCTCGGTGATATGGATTTTAAGGTTTGTGGCACAAAAAATGGCATAACGGCATTGCAGATGGACAACAAAGCCAAAGGTCTTTCTGTGGACATTTTGGCACGTGCGCTTGAGCAAGCTAAAGAAGGCAGAAGTTTTATCCTAAACGCCATGCTTGAGCAAATTTCTGAGCCAAGAGCTGAGATGCGTGACACTGTTCCTAGAATTGAAACGCTACAAATCGATACGGACAAAATTAGAGATGTTATCGGTAGTGGCGGCAAAGTCATAAGAGCAATTCAAGAGGAAACTGGTGCGACAATCGAAATAAGCGATGAAGGTCTTGTATACATTGCAGCACTTAGCAAAGATGCAAGTGATGCAGCGATTGCTGCTATAAACGACATAGTGCATGACCCGGAAGTTGGCGAAGTGTTCGACGGTGAAGTTGTCGGACTAAAAGATTTCGGAGCATTCGTTCGCCTAAGCGCAAGTAAAGACGGTCTTTTGCATGTCTCGAAAATGGCGAATGGAAGAGTAAGGCATCCAGAAGATATTTTGAGTGTTGGAGACAGCGTAAAAGTAGAAGTCGTAGAAATTGACGCGAAAACTGGCAAAATTTCACTAAATAGACTTGATAAACCTAACGTAGATGATAATTTTGGCAGTGGTAATAACCAAATAAAAAGAGAAAACAAAGGAGAAAGAAAGCCTAGACGTAGGCACTAAATTTGACAAAATATGACAGAAAATAAAGGAAGCAAGAATAAAGCTGAAGTATCTAAAAAACGTAAGACTAGCACTTATAAACACGTTAATATTCAGCGTAATCGCCCGCAATTAGAGCGCGGTAAATATGATCCAAAGAAGAAGAGGACAGGGAAAGACACTTTCTCGCGAAAGAGTGATGCACCTCGCAAAGATCCAAAGGCAAAACTAAGAATTATTCCTCTCGGTGGTCTTGATGCAATTGGCAAAAACATGACTGCTTTTGAGTGTAATGGTGACATTCTCTTAGATGATGCAGGACTAATGTTCCCAGAAGATGACCATCCTGGAATTGATCTAATTTTGCCTGATTACACCTATATCTTAGAAAATGCGCACAAGCTAAAAGGTATAGTAATTACACATGGTCACGAAGACCATATTGGTGCTTTGCCTTATCTCATGAAAGACATTGGCATTGAAGTTAAGATATATGCTACCGATCTCACTATTGGTTTAATAGAATGCAAATTTAAAGAGCATGGCATTAAAAATGCAAGATTTGTAGAGATTAAGAGTGGCGATCATCAGCGTATCGGCTGTTTTGATGTTGACTTTTTTGCTGTAAATCACTCAATTCCAGGTGCTGTTGGAGTATTTTTGCAAACACCAGCAGGAAACATCATGCACACTGGCGACTTCAAGCTGGATCAAACTCCAATTGATGGAAAGCTGACAGATTTTCACACAATAACTAGGTTGGCAACTAGAGGCGTCGATTTGTTGATGTCTGACTCTACTAATGCGCAAAATCCGACTTTCACCCCTAGTGAATCTGTAGTTGGAAAGTCGCTTAACCAAATCATCCCAAATGCAAAGGGAAGAGTCATTATTGCATCTTTTGCTTCTCACATTCATCGCTTGCAACAAATTTGTGATGTTGCAGTTTCAAGTGGGAGGAAGGTCGTTGTAACTGGCAGGTCGATGATACAAAACACCGACATTGCAAGACGTCTGGGTTATTTGAATATTTCGGACAAAGATTTGATAGATGCCTACGATCTCGACAAAACACAGCCTGATAAAGTAGTTATTATGTGCACTGGTTCGCAAGGTGAGCCAA
>CAVFJE010000024.1:0-2404 GCA_963622845.1 Dialister sp. CAG:486 | reverse complement strand
GTTCCACCATTGCTTGCACTTGCTCTTGCTTTAATAACTAAAGAGGTTTACTCATCGCTGACAATTGGCGTTTTTTCAGGAATGTTGATTTATCAATATTGCGTAAATGGAGTCGGAGTCGAGCAAACAATCGACTCTTTCACCATGGTCCCGATGATGATGGCAGAGCAAATATCGGGCAACGGAGGGCTCATATTGTTCATGTCGTTGCTTGGAGCCTTGACAGTCGTAATAGCTGTTGCTGGCGGTTCGCGAGCTTATGCAGAATGGGTTGCAAAGCATGTTAGAAGCGCAAGAATGGCATCTATTCTTACATCTTTGCTCGGCATATTTATCTTCGTTGACGATTATTTCAATTGCTTGACTGTTGGTGCGGTCATGAGACCTGTCACAGATAAATTTGGGGTTTCAAGAGAAAAACTAGCGTGGATAATTGACTCGATGGCAGCTCCAATTTGTATCATTGCACCAGTTTCGTCATGGGCTGTAGCTGTCGCTGGATATCTTGGCGAAGATGGATTTTCAACTTTTGTAGCTTCTATACCTTATAATCTGTACGCTTTGCTGACGATATTTTTCGTCTTTTTAGTATGTATATTGAAGACGGATTTCGGTCCTATGGCAAAAGCAGAAGCTGAATCAAGAGGCTTAGCTGAATATGAGCGAATTCCTGAAAAAGGCTCTATCATTGAGACAACAACTCGTACAATTGTTGACATCGAGGAACTCAACCAGACTAGCCCTGACATTCCACCAGTAGTTGCTGAGTATGATGAAATTGATGTTGCTAAACAAAGCGAGGTAGAAGAATATAAAGGAATTGCGATAAGCAAATTTGGGCGAGTTTACGACCTAGTCATACCTATTTTAATTCTAGTAATTTTCTCTATTGTTGGCATGTTGTATGTTGGAGGTTATTTCACAGGAGTTGACTTTGGAACAGCACTCGGTGAAAACCCGACGATGGGCCTCTCTATCGGCTCGCTAGTTGCACTCATCGTTGCGCTGTTTATGTACTTGCCGAGAAAGCTCATGTCTCTTGACGTCTATATACAAGGAGTTAGCGAAGGTATCAGATCAATGGTAGCCGCCATCATGATCTTGGTGCTTGCGTGGAGTCTTGGAGGCGTTTGCAGATATATGCTAGGAACGGGTGAGTTTGTAGCTGAGATTCTAAACAACATAGGATTTAGTTTGCAAATATTGCCATGTGCGCTCTTCTTGGTGAGTGCAGCGATTGGTTTTGCAATGGGCACGAGCTGGGGTACGATTGCTCTTATCTTGCCTATCGTAACTGGTGTATATTCCGAGAACGACCCACTCTTCCTCGTTGCAGTTGGTGCAAGTTTAGCTGGCGCTGTTTATGGCGATCACGTCTCACCAATTTCGGACACTACAATTCTCTCATCCACGGGAGCACAATGTAATCACCTTCGTCATGTTGCGACGCAGATGCCATATGCAACTCTCGTTATGGTTGTTTGCTTCTTTGGTTATTTGCTCGCAGGCTTCACATGCAATCCTTGGGTCTCGCTTCTTTGTGGAGCTGTTTTAATCGTTGTCTTGACAATTTCATTCTCAAAGATTTTTGGATTCAAAGGTGATATTGATAAGTCAAAGAATGAAGTAGCTAGTGCTTAAAGTGTTCACATTAGATGGTTAGTGAGAAAACAAAACATATACAACAGTTGCCCCTGCCAAATCTCGTAAAAAAAGAAATTGATGGCGTTGTTCATTACAGTGACGATGACTTGTTCGATGCTGTTAATGTAAGGATTGCTTTTAGTGGCAAGCATACGGGTGCTAAGAGCGATTGGGATCTTGATCTCGCAAGAGAAAATGGAATAGTGTGGGGCTACTCTATGAAAAATAGAGACAAGCTTATTGCCGCTTTGACGAAAGACACGCCAGGCTTCGTGCAGATATTTAATCCTCGTCAAGTGCATGGAAGCGAGATATATGTTGTCAAAGACAACTATCTTCCACGCGAAGACATCGAGGCTGACGCCGTAATTTGTCCTGTAAAAAATGTTGCAGGCTTGCTTCTTTTTGCCGATTGCTGCCCAGTCATCTTAGTAGGTAATAACGGAATATTTGCTGTAGTACATGCGGGTTGGCGAGGTGTGGTTAATCTGATTTCAAAATCAGCTTTTGTTTCACTAGTTGAAAATTTTGGTTGTGACCCAACTCAAATTAATGCATATGTTGGTCCACATATCGGAACTTGTTGTTTTGAGGTTAGCGATGATGTGAAGGATAAATTTGTTGAGATTTTTGGGCAGAGTGTGATAAATGAGAGAGGCGGAAAAACAAATGTTGACTTGTCAAAGGCATTAAAATTACAACTCGTTGAATCTGGATTGAGTGAAGACAGGTTCGTGGATATAAATATTTGCACTTGTTG
>CAVFJE010000023.1:0-3985 GCA_963622845.1 Dialister sp. CAG:486 | reverse complement strand
CGGTGCAATGGTGAGAGGGTCGGGTTTCGCCCGCGACACACGCTATGACCACCCATTTGCAGGCTATAAATATATAACCGGTTTTTCGGCAAATACAGCAGATACTTGCGATGTTGCAGGCAGAACTTTAGTGAGAATTGCAGATTGTCTTGACGGCCTTGATATTATCGAGCAATTAATTGAGATCGCTCCAAGTGGACCTATTCTTAACGAGGATTATAAATATAGTCCAGGTAAGTTTGCTCTTGGTTGGACCGAAGCTCCACGTGGTGAGGATATGCATTGGTCGATGACTGGCAATAATCAAAAAATATATCGCTGGAGAGCCAAGGCAGCAACTTATTCAAATTGGCCAGTTCTCAGATACGCACTTCAAGGCAATACAGTAAGTGACGCGGCAGTAATTGTTGGATCGCTGGACCCTTGTTATTCGTGCACTGACAGAGTCACAATTTGCGATGTTAAGACTCATAAAGAAACAATAGTCACAAAGCAACAGCTAGAAGAATACGCTGTTAATAGAACGCAATCTCCATTAAAGAACTAGAGGGGGTGTGGGTGTAAAATGATGAAATTATTTCAAGAAATAGGTGAAGCAGGCAACGCGACGATAGGTTATCCTGAGCAGCCTGTTGAGTTTCCTGAAGGATATCGAGGAAAGCCCGAGCACAATGAGGTGATGTGTATTGCCTGCGCTGCATGTGCTATTGCTTGTCCACCGAATGCTATCACTATGCACATGGACGAGAGTATGGACAACATTGTCTGGAACTTGTCATATGGCAGATGTATTTTTTGTGGACGTTGTCACGAAGTTTGTCCAGTTGATGCTATTGAACTCAGGCAAGAATTTGAGCTAGCTGTCATCTCTAAAGATGACTTGGTAAACGAATGTGCCTATCCAACTGCAAAATGTTCGCGTTGCGGCAAACCATTTGCTTCTGCAAAAGAAATCGAACACTCTAAACAATTGCTCGCATCAATGGGCTATGAACAAGAGAAACTTGATATCACTGAAGTTTGTATCGAGTGTAGAAGATTGGAAGATGCTATGAGAGCTAAAGAAATTGCTCTAAGTAAAGAGGGGAAAGAGGTATAGAGAATGTTAGATGTTAAAACACCTGAAACCCTGCAATTTAAGCCAACAATTCCGCAGCTTAACGAGAAGGTCGATGAGGCAAAAGCTGCTCTACTCAATAGCATTAAGCGTTCCGTTTATTTATATAGGGTAGACTGTGGCGGATGTAATGGATGCGAAATTGAAATATTTGCGACGATCACTTCAGTTTTCGATGCTGAGAGATTTGGAATCAAGAACACGCCAAGTCCACGCCATGCAGACATTCTAGTTTATACTGGGGCCGTTACAAGAGCGATGTATATGCCTGCGATGAGGGCTTATGCAGCTGCACCAGATCCAAAGCTGGTGCTAAGTTATGGAGCATGCGGCTGTACGGGCGGTATTTTTCATGACAATTATTGTGTATGGGGTGGCACTGACAAAATTTTACCAGTCGATGTTTTCGTCCCTGGATGTCCACCTTCACCAGTTCAAACGATTTATGGATTTGCGCTTGTTTTGGGACTTCTAGATCAAAAGCTCCATGAGTCAAGACACGTAGAAACTGCATTTGCAGCTCCAATAGCTTTTCCTGATATCCCATATAAATTGCGCGTTTCTTTCGAGAGAGAAGCTCGTCTCATGAGCGGATATTACTTCGGTGCGAAAATTGCAAACGAATTTATGGAGGCGCTCACTTCAGGGGAAGGAGATGCTCTGTCTCGTGCTGATTCATTGATTGAGGGAGAAACAGATCCGAGAAAAGTTGAGGTTTTCCAAGATCTGCGTGAATTGTTGCAAAGCAAGATTGATTTATTGAAATAAAGCGTGACTCTAAAAACTAAAAACGTGCTTAAGGAGCAGGGCTTTTCTGTAAAGGACAGTGCTGTTCACACGACGGATAGCCGCACAGCTACTGATGTGGTCTTTTATAGACTGACAAAGCGCTTTGTTGAAGATGAACGTGATGTGAGTCCTGAGGCTTTGGATGTTATATACTACACGCTTGCGATGGGGCATAACACTGGTATTATCGATTGCTTTGATCCAAAACTCGCGATTGACAGAGAACTCTTCATCAAGATCCTTTCTTCACTTCCAGAAGGTGAAGGAAAAGAAAAGCTTGCTGGTATTGAAAAGTATGGTGAAATTCAGCTCGACAAAATGACAGTCATCGATGTGATTGAGGCTGTAGAGGAGCTTAGTTTATCTGAGAGTTGCGATGCGCCACACGAGGATAGATATGCTCAGCAAAGAGTTACAACCTCGCTTGATTTCAAAGAGAAATTTTTAGAGATTGCAAAAGAGATTCGCGACTTGCCACAGGTTTATGTCGTTGCCAGAAGGGTCACGCAATGAGGGAGACAGAGCTAGACTTCACAAGCATTGATGAGTCTATTAAAAAGTGCATAGTACCTGATCACGACGTCGAAAATGTAATATTGACTGTTGGAAGCGTGCTGCGCGGTGACGATGCTGCAGGTCCTTATCTTGCAAAACTTATCGAAGATGATCCAATCGATACATGGATGCTTGTTCAAGGAGACCTTACGCCTGAAGATGAGATCGGATACATAAGGCTTCTTCATCCAGACAAGCTAGTCGTAGTCGATGCTGCGGATATGGGTTTAGAGCCTGGAGAAATCCGTGTAGTCAAGAGAGAGAAAGTAGCTGAGCAGTTCTTCATCACAACTCATTCAATGCCGATTACTTACTTGTTGTCGGAGTTAGAGCAAACTTGCGGCCGACTCATATTTATTGGTATTCAGCCAGCCCAAACAGATTTCTACGGTGTTCTTACACCTGCGGTCAAGAGGGCTGTCGAGCGGGTGTATGGGTTGCTAGAGATGGGAGATTTTGAGAGAGACGTGGCGTCGCTGTAAGGGGTTGCAGCTGATGCCTGGCATAAATTTTGAGTTTTAATTAATAGCCAAATTCAATGATATTGTTTAACATTTCTGATGCCTGTCATGTATTTTAATACGATTAAATAAACTTTTAATCATTCCGAATTTTTTGCCAGGCATCAATATTTTCCCTGTGTATACATTGATTTTCAAAATTCTTGAATTCTTGACAGGCATGAGCAAGGATTCTCAAAAAGTGCCCCCCGAACTGCTGTTTTATTAATTTTGCACAAAGTTGAAGTTTCAATATAAATCTAATAAACACGAGGTAGTGGGTGTTGTTGAAGAAATCGTAAAATATTTTTTCTCACTTTTGCATCAATTTTTTAAACAAAAACACAAAACAGTTCTAACTTTTGCACAAAAAAGACGTTCTGCCTGCGTGTTTAGGATTCAAATTCTGAATAATCCTCGATTTGACAAATTTTGATTTGATGGTATTTTCTAGTTAATGAATTTAATTGGCAAGCAGGATTTGAAGGGGAAAAATATGTTTAGAAAGAAAAAAGCAAATTCACGCAAACGTGAGATTAGCCCGATAAATGCTTATCATGTTGCGTTTAGAGCCACTCGGCAGGAGGACATTTTCTACGAGGATTCCGTCAAAGCGAAATTTATTGTCTGCATGCTCAAGGCTCTCTCCAAATTCGGGGTTCACGTGACGGCGTGGTGTGTGATGAGCAACCATGTGCATATTCTGGTCGAGGGCGAGAGAAGCGACATTTCGCTTGTCTTTCAGAGCATCGGCGGGAGTTTTTGCAAGTGGTTCAATTGGGTTAATGGTCTGAAAGGAGCCCTTTTTGAGAATCGACATTACGCGGAGCCGATCACCGACGAGCTCCACTACCTCGCAACTCTCGCTTACATTTACAACAACCCTGTGAAGGTGCAACTTTGCGATCGAGCAGAGAACTACGAATGGTCGAGTTTTCAATATATCGACAGTACAGATACCGATCAGGTTGATCACAAGAGACTTTCGCGCTTTTGCTCGCTCGAAGAGATTGTCGAAATTACT
>CAVFJE010000022.1:3023-6129 GCA_963622845.1 Dialister sp. CAG:486 | reverse complement strand
CACCAGGTCCAAGTGCTGAGAGGCGTCTTTTGTTCGTAATACCACTAGCAGGATTCGTCTGATCCATGAATTGTGACAATGGAGACGAGCCGAAAAATTCTTTAAGTTGAGCGTTGATAGGTCTTGAATTCACAAGGATAGTTGGTGTAATGTCAGCTGGGTCCAACATTCCCATTCTGTCTCTAACTTGACGTGCCATTCTTGCAAGTCCCGTTCTAAAAGTGTTAGAGATTAGCTCACCGCATGTGCGAATTCTTCTATTGCCAAAGTGGTCGATATCATCAAACGAATGACCCTCTTGACCTTCAGCCAGTGCGATCAAATATTTGATAGTCTCAACGATATCTGTTTGCGTAAGAGTTGAGATGTATTGACCGTCTTCGAGTTCAATTCCACATTTTGGATCTTGTCCGCCATGCAACTTTTTATTAATCTTATATCTTCCAACTTTAGCTAGTCCATAACGATTTTTGGTGAAGTATAAACCCTCAAAAAGCGCCTTTGCACTTTCAATTGTTGGAGGCTCACCAGGGCGAAAACGCTTGTATAACTCGATTAAAGCTTCTTCTTGATTGAGAGTTGTGTCTCTCTCAAGAGTATTCATGACAAACTTACTCTTGCCTAAAAGCTTGATAATCTCATCATTTGTAGTTGCAAGACCTAGTGCGCGAACAATCAAAGTCGCTGGTTGCTTGCGCTTCCTGTCAAGCCTAACGTTGAGAGTATCTCTTTTGTCTGTCTCAAACTCAAGCCAAGCACCGTGTGAAGGAATCATCTTGGCTGAGATAATCATGCCGCCATTAGTCTTGTCTTGCTCTTGGCTGAAATAAACTCCAGGGCTTCTTACTAGCTGAGAAACTACTACTCTCTCGGTACCATTAATAATAAACGTACCGCGAGGCGTCATCATAGGGAAGTCACCCATATAACAATCTTGCTCAGCTACCTCACCAGTTTCTCTATTGATAAATCTAACTTGTGCAGTAAGAGCGCTTTGATAATTTGCGTCCTTATCCTTGCACTCATCAATTCCCATCTTTGGATCTTCAAACCAATAGTCACCAAACTCTAAGACCATGTCTTTGGAAGCTGATTCAATTGGAGTTAAATCGCGAAACGCTTCTTTGATTCCTTCTGTCTTAAATTTTTGGAAACTAGCTGTTTGAACTTCGATCAAATTTGGCATATCCATTACATCAGGAATTTTGCCAAACGATCGTCTTTCTCTGTAGGCACCATTACCTACGATCATCTTGCTCTTAGCCACGAAATCTTCACCTTTCGTAAATCAAATTAATAACTATGATTTATACTAGTTAAAGTTGAGATAAACATCTCAGGCGCGTAAACACGCGAACATTGATTTATACCAAAAAATTCTCTAAGAGTCAAGAACTATTTTTAGTAGTTGTAAAATTTATCTTAATTTAACGCAAATTAAATGGCTTGATCGTTTTAACAAGTCCCATTTCATCATAGGCGAGTTGTGGTGAACCAGCTAGAAGCGGTGCAAAATAATTAATTGCACATTGCTGAACTCCAGCATAATTATCTTTTGCCCAGCTAGTTGGGAACTCTTTTACAAAATTGGCGAACTTGCTTGCATCGTCAACGAAAATCTCGCTCAAATATTCACCGCTGGTAGTGTCTTTTCTTGTTACACCAACAACCTTAGCAGTAAAGTCGCTCTCGCATGCGTGCATATGTGCACTCAAGCCTAGCTCATAAGCTTCTTCAAAATCTACTCGAGACATGCAGAAATTACTAGAGCGGGCAGCTCTACTTAAATCTTGAACAACTCCACGAGGAGCAATTTTTGCATCAACTATCATCTGCTTTAGAGCAAGTCCAGCCCCACCCAAAACAGCGTGAGCAAAACCATCATTTGCACTCTCACCTGCTGAAACGTAGTTGCCGCCCTCGTCGCGAGCACCTTCGCTAATTACGATGTAGCAAGAATTCTTATCATCCATGTGTTTTGCGACCTCTTGCAAGAACGCTTCCTTTTCGAAAGGAATCTCTGGCAAAACCAACAAGTCAACCACACCTGATGTGCAAACTGAAGCTGCAAGCCATCCAGCATCTCTGCCCATTGTCTCTAATACGAACACTTCGGGACGCGTGTACGCATCGTAATCAAGACGCGTTGCCTTGGCGACTGAACAGGCAAATTTTGCAGCACTTGGAAATCCAGGACAGTGATCTGGAGGCACCAAGTCATTATCAACAGTCTTTGGTATTCCTACAAATCGTGTCGATGAACCATGATTAGCTGCGTACTCACTCAAGGCATCGACTGTGTCCATAGAATCGTTGCCGCCGATATAAAACATGACTTCAACGTCATTTTCTTTGCAAACTTCGCTGATACGCTTAAAGTCGTCAAGTTGATCTCGCTTCAATTTATATCTACATGTACCAAGTGCACTTGATGGAGTTTGTCTCAGAAGATCAACTTCTGCCTTTTCTAGGTCTGTGAGGTCGAAGAGATTGTTTGCTAAGACTCCTTCGATGCCATGCAATCCACCTAGCACCTTGTTAAAACGCTTATTGAGCTGATTTGCTCTAATAACACCAGCTAGTGAACCGTTAATAACTGAGGTTGGTCCCCCACTCTGCGCAATCAAGCAATTACCCATTATTCATCGACCTCTTTCTTAGCTGCACTTTCATTATCGCTGTCGCTTTGCTCTATAGCTTCGTCTTTATCTTTCTTCCAAAACTTGAGCTTATCTTTTCTACTCTGTCTTTCTTTTTCTTGCGCTTCTTTAATTTGTGCAATTTCTGCTTCTTCAATTGCAGCAATTTCTTTCTTTGAGAGACCCTTATACTTTTTCTTGCGCTCTGCCGCGTCTTTTGCTGCCATCTCTTGTTGGTATTTTCGCATGATTTTCTTGATTTTTACGATATCTACCCAAAAAGCGAAAATGATAGCAACGTAGGCAAGACCTAAAATTACAAGACTTATCCACTCTGGCTCTACGCCTCTAGTAAACCAAGATAGTGCAACAAGCAAAATAGCTGTTGCCAGACCTATTGCCCACGCACGTCTCCACTTCTTATATTCTGGTGTGTCAGGCTTAGAATACTTTGCGGCTAGCTCATT
>CAVFJE010000022.1:0-3013 GCA_963622845.1 Dialister sp. CAG:486 | reverse complement strand
ATTTTGGCGTTTGCGCTCTTCAGCTTCTCTTAGCCTCTTTGCTTGCTTCTTTTCTTTGGCACTTTTCTCTCCCGTAGTCACAGTCACAGTGCCAGCTGCACTTTTGGTCGGCTTTGCCTTCGCAGCACTCTTTCTTGCAACACCTTTGTGCTCATCGGTGGTGTATCTTTCGTTCATCGGGTTTCTTTGAGTCATTGTCTTCTATCTATCCAAATCTTTATCAGACCTTGCAATACTTTCTCTCACACTCTTTGTTCTCTTAGAGTGTCTTTATTCCTACCTCTTTAAGAGCTTTTGGTGAAACTTCGTTAGGAGCACCTGTCATAGGGCAACTTGCCGATGAAGTCTTAGGGAAGGCGATGACGTCTCTGATAGAATCTTTGCCAGAGAGCAACATGATAAGACGGTCAAAGCCAAGCGCGATTCCGCCTTCAGGAGGACAGCCCATCTCGAGAGCATTTAGCATATGCCCAAAACGCTCTTCGATTTGTTCGCCATCAAGGCCAAGCAATCTTAGAACTCTTCTCTGCTCTTCAGCACTATGAATACGAATAGAACCTCCACCTAACTCAAAGCCATCCATAACAATATCGTAGGCGTAACTCTTGCATGAGAGTGGATCGGATTCAATTTTGTCTAGATCTTCATCTACAACGCGAGTGAAAGGATGGTGCTCAGCAGAGAACTTTTTAGTTTCTGGATCTTGCTTAAATGCAGGAAAGTCGACTACCCAAAGTAGCGAGTGACCTGATCTTTCAATGTTTAGAGCATCTGCCATATGAAGGCGAAGTGCACTCAAAACCGCATTTGCAACACTTGGCGTGTCAGCGGCGAACAAAACAAGATCTCCTGGCTCAACTTCCATCGCAACTTTTAGAGCTCCAAACTCTTGTTCGCTAAAAAACTTGATGATAGGAGATTTTTCTTCGCCGCTTGAAGTAAACGCGATCCAAGCCATTCCTTTTGCGCCATTTTCTTCAGCAATAACCGCAAGCTTTTCTACGTCTCCGCGACTCCAATCGCCAGCGCCCTTGCAATTTATTGCCTTAACGATGCCGCCCGATTGTGCCACAGCAGAAAAAACTTTGAAATTTGATTCTTTAACAATATCTGTGATGTCTTTAAGCTCCATTGAAAAGCGGACATCAGGTCTATCGGTACCAAATCTTGAGATCGCCTCATCATAAGGCATGCGTGGAAGGGGGGTTTCAATCTCAACTCCTGCCTGCGCGAGAGCTTGCTTGAGAACGTCCTCTGTCATTTCTATTATGTCATCTTGAGACGCAAAGCTCATCTCTACGTCAAGCTGAGTAAACTCAGGTTGCCTATCAGCTCTCAAATCTTCGTCTCTAAAACACTTCGCAAGCTGGTAATAACGCTCAATACCAGATGCCATAAGCATTTGCTTAAATTGTTGAGGCGATTGAGGAAGTGCATAAAAACATCCTGGATTAGGGCGCGAAGGGACGATGTAATCTCTTGCTCCTTCAGGTGTTGAATTTGCTAGAATTGGAGTCTCGACCTCGATAAAGTCTCGCTCATTTAATGCATTGCGAAGAGCCGAGGCGACAACATGACGAAGATGCAACGTCTTGTACATTTCTGGTCTACGAAGATCAAGATAGCGCCATTTCATCCGAAGAGTTTCATCGGTCTCAATCCCATCTTCAATTGAGAAAGGAGGTGTAGAGGATGAGTTGAGAATCGAAATAGCGCTAGCTAAAACTTCAATTTCCCCTGTTGCCATTTCAGAGTTGACAGCCTCTTGGGCACGAAGACGGACCGAACCAGATATTTCAATGCAATCTTCTCTACCCAAGTGTTCTGCTTTAGCGAAATCTTCTTCACTCACACAATCTGGGTCAACGACAATCTGCGTATAACCATGTCTATCTCGCAAGTCAATAAAAATAAGACCTCCATGATCGCGCGTATGCCATGCCCAACCATCGAGAGTTACACTAATTCCGTCGTCAATCTTAGTAAGCTCACCACAAGTGTGAGTATGTGAGCAATCTTTGTTTTTGAAATTTCGCATTGTTGCTTTAAGTCCTTTATCTTCGTTAATTTAGAACAATAAATTTTACCACAATCTCAAATTACTTGTCTTTCACCCCATCATAGGTAAGGGTTTTGACATTTGCCGAAATTATAGAGAGTACTATTGCACATAATCGAGTTTGTCCGACTTCTTTTCAAGTATAATATACCAGTATACGGCAATCTTTTTATATAGAGGTATACAATGGAAACGATCGACAATAATCAAGACTCGCAGCAGCAACAAGAATATATAGCTCCTCCATATTTTCAAAACAGAGAGCTATCGTGGCTTGAATTTAACAAACGTGTTTTAGACCAAGCAACAGATGAGTCTGTACCTTTATTGGAGAGATTAAACTTCGTCTCAATTTTTTGGAGTAACCTCCAAGAGTTCTTCATGGTCAGAGTAGGATCGCTACACGACCTCTCGCTGCTCAAAGACAAAATTGTCGACAAAAAATCTGGGTGGACACCATCTGAGCAACTCACTCACATTTACAAACGCTGTTCAGAGCTCTATCCAATCTTTGAAAAGACATATCTAGAAGTAAGCTCTCAACTTGCAAGAAAAGGCATTTGCCGCCTACGAACGCGAGATCTCAGCCAAAAACAATATACATTTGTCCAGAATTATTTTGCTCAAAACGTGCTACCATTTTTGAGCCCGCAAATTGTAAACTCCAGGCATCCTTTTCCTCATTTGACTAATGGTGCAATTTATATAATTGTCCGACTTAACGAAATTGATTCAAGTGAAAAGAGCAAAGACAAGATAAAGAAAAACAAAAGCTTAAGTGCAAAAAATGTAACTCTTGGAATTATACCGCTTCCGCCTCAATCTTCTCGCGTCATCAAGTTGCCTTCCGCACATGGCGAGGGTGATTTTATTTTGCTTGAAGACGTTATCGACCATTTTGCTCCTCAAATTTTTAGCATGTATAAGGTTAAGCATACAAACATTATTTGCGTC